>NZ_JAYFUM010000018.1:0-146004 GCF_034929435.1 Arcicella rigui | reverse complement strand
TAGATGTGCCTTGGGCATAATAAAACCTCCTGTTTTTTGTGTTTGTCGTAATTCACAAAATAAACAAGGAGGTTTTTATTTGTCAAGTCATACCCAAAATTCGGGATGACTCATGTTTGAAATCTCATTAAGTAGTTCGTGTCTCACGAACTACGGCAAGAAAAGCTCATAGCTCACCTCTCATAGCTCAAACCTTACCCCCTAACACTATCAAAATACTCTTTCTTCACAATTGTTGCGGTTTTGTGGTTGCCAGAATGATGCCAGCCGGGGGGCATAAAAATATATAAAACCTTGTCTTTAAGCGTTGGAGCTTGGTAAACGTCTTTCAACAATAAAGTAATTTCACCAAAATAAGCATCTAAAAAATCTCCAGATTTCATCGGTCTTGTAATGCCGTACTCAATGGCTTCCTCGTGTTTTTCGTCTTGCAAAGTACCAAAGGCTTTGTCCCAAATATTCAATAGATTACAAAAATTGGTATCCATATACAAAGGATTTTTGGCATGATGTACTCTGTGGTGTGAAGGCGTAAGAATGATTTTATTCAAAAATCCCAGACGAGCATCCACCATAATATTTTCGCCAATATGAATAAAAGCTCCCCAAGTACCATCTATAAACATGATGAGAAACAACAAAGGAGGATTTACGCCCAACAAAATACAAATTGTAGTACGAATAATATCAGCATAAGGGGCTTCCAGAAAAAAGTGTGTGTAGGTTACCGACAAATTCATGTATTCGGGTGCGTGGTGAGTAGAGTGCAAACACCAAAAAAGACGTACTTTATGCCCCAAGAAATGGTAAATAAAATGGGCAAATTCCCAGACTACATATCCATAAATAAACCAATACCATGTAAATTCTGTCTTGAAAATGGCGTAAGGTTCAAAGAAAGCAATGCACAGCCCGACCATTCCGATTGAAATAAAACGAGAAATAAAGCGGTTGAAAACGTAAGTAAAAAAAGAGATTTTGTATTGCGTAAAAGTAAGTCGGCGATAAAATAAGGCACGGATAATTTCAACAAGTAACAAAACGGGAATCAGTGGACCTAAAGCTTTGCCGATGCCATCTTGGGTTAATAAGGCTTTGTAATTGTCTGTTTGGATAATTTCAATCAGTCCGCCAAAATTAAAAAAGCCGACGATTTCGTTGTAAAGTGTTTCTAAAAATTCCATAGATAAGCTAGTTAGTGAGTTGTGAATGAGTGATTTAGTGATTGTTTTTGATAAAGTCTCATTGAAATTATCCTTTATCAAGTGATTTAATAGTCATGCCATGCGTATTTTTAGCTTTTTATCTCATCAATAAAAGCGAAAATATAAATACCATTAATAAATTCTCTGCTGATTTGTGGGGAGGTGTTTTATTGAGTGATTTTAAATTGAGTAAAGAAATCTATTCCGAAATCCGACACCTGAAATCTGATTGCCGAAATCCAAAATCCGACATCCCGAAATCCCAAATCTCTCCGCTTATTAACAATTAAATAAAATAGAGAATGATAGACTTGTGAAGAAGAAGTATGAATTTTGTTGAAAAATAGCTTTTAGCCTTTGGCAATAAGCTTTCATTAACAAACGAGAGATAGACAAAACCATGAAAATCTTCCAAATTCTTTTTTATATACTAATTGTTTCATCAACAACTTTCGCACAAAAAACAGCTAAAAAAGTAGTTTTTATGATAGTTGACGGCATTCCTGCTGATGCCATCGAAAAAGCCGAAATGCCTAATTTAAAGAAAATTAGTGCCATCGGAGCGTACAAAAGGGCTTATGTTGGTGGCGAAAAAGGACAGTATTCACAAACACCAACCATTTCTGCTGTAGGCTACAATAGTTTGCTGACGGGTACTTGGGTAAATAAACATAATGTTTGGGGTAACGATATTAAGAAACCGAATTATCATTATTGGAATATTTTCAGGTTATTGAAAAGTCAATATCCCGAAAAGAAAATAGGCGTTTATTCTACATGGTTAGACAATAGAACCAAATTGATTGGCGAGTCTTTGACCAATGCAGGCAATATTAAAATGGATTTTGTAGCCGATGGCTATGAGTTGGACACACTTACTTATCCACATGATAAACAAAGTGAATACATTCATAAAATCGACGAAAAAGTAAGCGATGAAGCGGCTAAAAGTATCAAAGAGAATGCCCCAGATTTATCGTGGGTATATTTGGAATATTCTGACGATATGGGACATAAGTATGGCGATAGTGAGCAATTCACCAAAGCTTTGGGTTATGTGGACAGTCAAATCGGCAAAGTATGGGAAGCGATAGAATATAGAAAGAAAAATTTTAAAGAAGATTGGCTAATCGTAATTACGACCGACCACGGAAGAGATGCTAAAACAGGTAAAAATCACGGCGGACAGTCGGACAGAGAACGTACTACTTGGATAGCAACCAATGCCAAACCATTGAACAATTACTTTCAGGAAAACCAACCTGCCATTGTAGATATTATGCCAACGATGGCTCGTTTTATGGGATTAAAAATTCCAGCGGAAAATCTGGTAGAAATAGACGGTGTAGCCTTAATCAATCCTGTTTCAGTAGCTAATCCGAATGCAGTTTTGGTAAAAGATAGTTTACAAATTTCGTGGAAAGCCTTAGAGAAAAAAGGTAAAGTAAAAATATGGCTGAGTACAACCAACCATTTTGAAGAAGGAGGCAAAGACCTCTATGAATTAATCGACACTGTACCGAATACCCAAGAAAGTATCACGGTAGATGTAAGTCAAAAAAAATCGTCCTTCTATAAAATCATGATAGAAGGACGAAATAATACGGTGAATCGTTGGGTTTTGGTGAAGTAAGATGCTCTCTTACTTCAACTTCACAATACGTAAATAATCCAAAATTGCCTCATTGATGTCGCCATTCATGTTTTCGTTGGCTGTTTCAAAATGAATTTTGATTATATGTTTACCTTTAGTCAATTTAGTTTGAATGGCATTACTCATTCCCCAAGCAGACCATTCGTTTTTGCCTCTTTGTGGAAAGACAAATGTACCTATTTGTTTTTCTTCGATAGAGCAAGTTCTAATTGCACATTTATTTTCTGTATTTACAGGGCCGTTGCCATTGGCATAACGAATGTCCAAACTGTACCAACCATCCGTAGGAATATTGATACTTATTGCTATTTGGGTGTTGGTTTGTTTGCTAATCTCGACAAATCCATTACTTGTAGCTCCTTGATAGTTTTTGCTTGATTTTGGAGCAAAGTTGACAAGTGGATAGTTTTGAATACTTGTTGTTGGTGCAACTAAAAGAGGTTCACTCGCAAAAGAAGAAATACCTTGCTTGTCGATAGCAATCACTTGATATTCTGCTACTTGTTCTGGAACAATCGTGAAAGATGTTTGCGTAGTTTTTGCCAATACTACTCCATTTTTAAGAATTTGGTATGAAGAAACCCCTGCTATTTTTTGCCAAACAAGCTTATTTTGTTCCAGACTCACTAATGGCATGACTGGAGCAAAAAGTACTTTTTGGTGGTTAATGGTTGAAGGCAATACATTATTTTCTAAGAAAATAGTGATTTTATGGTTGCCTTCAAGCGAACTTGGGATAAGTGCTTCTGTGGGTTTTCCGTCTAATAAAAATTTTCTGATACGATTGCCATGACCTTGTAACTCAATATTCAAAATGGCATTTCTATAACGGAAATTAGTTAAATGCCTAATACCTGTAAGGGCTTTGGGTACAAAAGGATGAAACGCCAAAGCCTCATCTTTGAACTCAATACCAAAAAAGATTTTATGCACCAAAGCCAAATTGCCCGATAAACTCCAAAGCATATTACTTGAGTTGATTTGTGTGCCTGCATAATCGCCATTTTCGGCTACAAAATTTTCTTTATTAGTCAAAAACAAGGTAGCTGGGCGATAAATAGCAGCAATACTTTTAAGAACAGAGGCTTCATTTCCTGCTTTTGCCGCCGCTAAAGCCCAATAAGTTTCTACAAATGGCCAAACAGCATTGTTGTGATAAGGTGGAATGCCCGGAATTTGAGGGAAAATACAGTTAATCCCAAAATCCGTCACGGGTGTATTGGCAATTACTTTTGCTTGGTTTGGGGTTTCGGTGATGCCAAACAATACGCAAAGTGCTTCGCCTAATGCTTCTGCTTTTGGTGAAAGAATTTTATGATTTCTTCCGTATAAAAATTGCCCATAATAGCCTTTATCTGTCAACCAAAGATACTTATTGATACCATTTTTTATTTTTGACGCTATTTGCTGATGTTTTTCTGCGATTGATTTGTCACCTATTATCGTTGCCATTTTTGCCAAAACGATATTAGCTTGATAATGTACGGCATTTGTTCCTAAACATTCTGATTCATAAATATCGGCTGGTTGCATCCATAGCGGATAGGTTTGTTCTCGCCAATCCAAGAAAGAGGATTCACCTTTGGCTAAACCCGTTTCTGCATCATAGATATTTTTCAAATCATCTTCTATCGAATTTTTGATAATGGCATATATTCTATTCAACCAATTTTTATCGCCTGTTACTTTGTAAATTTCCCAAGCAGCAACAGCCCAAATCATGCGGTCGGTTGAGGCAGGATAAGCACCACCTGTGCCAGTATCTTGGATGATTCGTTCATTTTTTACTTTTCTGAGTAGGCTATTCATGGCAACTTGTGGTTGTAAATGTGCCATTGAAAGAATGATACTGTAACTAACGTCACGAGTCCAAACGCCTGCCCATTCTTTACCTGTGCGTAAAGTACTGTCTTTTTCGATGGCATTGAGCATCTCTTCGGTAGCCAATTTGTACAAGGCATCTGAAATAGGATATTGTGATTGATACTGCGGAAAGCTTGAAATATCTTTACTTAATTTCCATTCAGAGGCAATTTTAGACTGTTCAGAAGCTCCAAGTCTAAGCGTTACTTCGTAAATACCATCATTATCTGAGTCTGATAATTTAAGTTCATCATGTCCGTGCAAACTGTTAAAATCCCAAATCAGCGGACTTGTACCGCCAGCTACATAAATGCCATGAAAATCATCTTTAAAGATTTTATCACCATTAAAAGTTGTGTAAAAACCTTTACTGTTCATTTCAGCGATAATGGCACGGCAATCTACCTTAATCGTCAGCAACGTTCCTTCTTTCAAAAATACACCTTCTGGTACTTTGGTATTATCAACATATTGTTTGCCGAAAGTAATAATCGGCGTACTGGCTTTTCCATCTTTGGCAATACAATTAAAATGATGGTCTTGACCAGCAATCATTTCATTGTCTTTTCCATTGATGCTGAATTTGAAAGTAATACTTGGATTGAGATATTCCTGTGCAGGACTTTTGTAATCAGAAGTAATCTGAGAGGCAGAAAGTATTTTTCCAGAAAACTTTCCTTGTCTGACACCGTCAGCCGTAATAGAGTATGATTTATTTTGATAAATGGCTTTGGGTATTTTTTGAGCCATGACGTTTTGAATTGTTGTCGTTGCCAACAACAAAATGAATACTTTTGTGCTTTTTTTCATAAAAATGGTTAATTAAATTTTACTATTCATTACAATCATATCCCAATATTTGAGCTTGGGAAGCGTAAATTTAATAACATTACCCGATTGTGTGTAATTGATAGATTTAATTATTCCATATTCTATTTCAAGGTTGGTAACCCAAACTTTGTTACCAGTTTTGTTTACCGACTAAGGAATTACAATTAATTTAGTCCTGCCTGATTACTTAGCATCATAGATGATAATAAGTAAAAACTTGTATTTTGTTGAAGTGAATTTTACTTCAACAATTGCTTCAAAACGCCCACTTTATCTGAATTTTGGGTATAGAATATCGCTCTGTTTTGATTGGCTAATTGAATCGTAAGCATATCTCTGACATCGCCTTTTAACAGTAAACCAGCTTGTTGATTGGCAACGGAAGTGAATTTTCCTTTGCCATTTCCCAACAAAAGCGAACCCATTGAGGCATCGTTTCTGCCTAATTGTACTCGCCACGGATAGAAATTTCCTGCTACAAGTATGTCTTTTTTGCCGTCTTGGTTAAAGTCGGCTACGCTTATACAAGAAGCCAATGAAACTTGAGCAGACAATGGCAAAACTTTGGCGGAGAATTTACCATTGCCTACATTTTCAAAAAAAGTACTGCTAAGTGTGTTGATTTTTAGTGTGTTGCTTTGTTTTATTTGCTCTGGCGAAAGCAAAGTTTCTAACGTAGCCTCGGCGTAGTCTTTGTATTTCAAGAATTTTTTTCTGATGCTTGGCAGTTGATTGGCTAATTCATCTAATGAAGCAAGTGGATAACTTTTGCCTTGTATATAATAGCAAATCAATGGGTCGATTGTACCGTTTTGGTCGAAATCTGCGTAGCAAAGTGTAATGGGTTCTTTTTCAGAAGCTTTAAATTGGGTATTTTGTCCCAAATTTCCTGCAACGATGTCTAAATCACCATCATTATCCATGTCTTCAACTATTACTTTTGCCCAAAAACCATTGGTATTTTCTAAGCCATACTTTTGGGTTTGGTTCACTAATTGTCCACGCTGATTTTCGTAAATGGTAATGGGCATAAATTCTCCTGCCACGACCAAATCCAGCCAGCCATCTTTGTTAATATCCGTCCAAGTAGCCGAAGTAACCATGCCCGGTCGGCGAAGTGAAGGCTCTTTTTGCTCGGAAGCGTATCGGAATAACACTTTCCCGTTTTTACTTTCATTTTTCAACAGATAACAATAATCTGGTTCAGGGTAACGACTTGGCATAGAACGACCGCCCACAAAAATATCTATGTCGCCATCTTTATCATAGTCGGCAACGGCAACGCAACTTCCGTTACTGGTCAAATCGGGTAAGGCTTCTGAAGTAATCGTAAAAATGCCTTTGCCATTGTTTAGGTACAATTGGTCTTGGTAGGCAGAGGCGTGAGCATCAAACTCAACTCCACCTTTGGCAATGAATAAATCTAAATCTTTGTCGTTGTCGGCATCAAAAAATAGTACGCCAGCGTCTTTCCCAATTGTTCCTTTTGCCCACGGTTGCGAAGGTGAAGTTTGGAATGAGCCATCTCTTTTTTGTAAGAATAATTCCCCAGCTTTTTGTTGATTTCCACCGATAAAAATATCTTCTAATCCATCGGCATTAACATCGCTTTTTGCAATAAATGGGCCTTGTTTTGACAATTGGTAGGGAAGAAGCGATTGATGTTTAAAATCGACAAAAGGCGTTTCTTGGTGTTGAAAACGCAGGTTTGCTTTTGCGGTATAATCAGTAAAAAAGGAATTTATTGGCGATGCGGTTGGGGTATTGATAGCCTTTGCTGTGTTGCTTTGAATGGTCAGCGTAGTGTCGGCTTTGATATGCTGTAAAGTGGTTACTTTGCCGTTTGTCCAATGAATTTCTACCGATTTTATCCATTCATCTTTTCCCAAGCCAAAATGCAGACTAGGCTCAACGCTACTTTGAAAACCATGTGCCGAGTACAATTCTTGCATCTGAGAAGTATGGGCAGTTTGTACGAATACCTTCGCTCCGAGACCAAAAGTGTTGGCTGAGTTTTCTTGTAGTTTAAGTTTGATATAATGATTTTTTGAAAGCTGACGGCTACGGTTTTGAAAAACCATAACTGGGGAATTGCTATTATTCACGATTAAATCTAAATCTCCATCATTGTCTAAATCGGCATAAGCCGCTCCTGTACTGATTGAGGGTGCTGATAAGCCCCATTTTTCTGTGGTATTTTCAAAAATTAAACCCTCATTAGTGGCTTTATTAGCAAAGCAATAATTACTCACTTTGGTACTGGGCATTTGCTTGATAAGTTCCCAAGTGTTCATTTTTTTGCCTTGAGCTTTGGCCTTGTCGGCTTCTTCTTGATAGGTATATTTCAAGAAATCCATATTGGTGAAGTCACGCAAATAGCCATTGGTAACGTAGAGGTCTTTGTTTCCGTCGTTGTCCAAGTCACAAACCAATGGACTCCAGCTCCAATCGGTATTTGAAACGCCAGCCAATTGCCCAATTTCGGTAAACTGCGGAATGCCTTCGGGGTTGTTGCCCACGTTTATTTGGAGCATATTTCTCATATTTTGGTGGTGAAAACCGCTATCGACGAGTAGTTGGTAGCGGTCGTATTCGTCGGGGCCTTTGAGTAGCTTTTGCCTAAAGTTATCTTCTGGAAGCATATCAAGGCTAATAACATCGTTTTTCAAATCATTATTCACATCGACCATTGCCGAACCCATCGAAAACTTAGAAATATGCCCCATACTTTCTTTGAGTACTTCTTTGAAATGGCCGTTTTGTTGGTTCAAATACAAAAAATCTTGTTCGGTATAATCGTTGGTGACGTACAAGTCTGCCCAAGTATCGTTGTTTACATCAGCAATAGAAACATTTAGTCCAAAATTCAGCCCACTACCATCAATGCCTGCCTCTTCGCTAATATCTTTAAAATAGCCTTGGTCGTTTCGATAGAGTTTATTACCGAATCTGGGATGTCGAGTTCTCCGAAGTTTTGTAGTATTGTAGAAAGCATTATAAAACATCTCGGCATGATTTACCATGAATACATCTAAATCGCCGTCTTTGTCCATGTCAAAAAACACCACTTGTGTCGTAAAAGTACCTTCGGCATCCAAGCCATATTTGGCAGCACTTTCTATAAAAGTAGGCACACCATTTTTTGTGCCAGTATTGATATACAGCTCATTTTTACGCTCTTGGGCAGTCCCCGGACCAGAGTAACACACATAAATATCTAATTTTCCATCGCCATTTACGTCTGCCATACTCACGCCTGTTTTCCATTTCTTTCTACCAGCTACGCCAGCGATTTCGGTAATATCTTCAAAATGGAAAGAGCCTTTATTAAGATACAATTTATTCTCAACCATATTTCCCGAAAAATACACATCCGCCAGTCCGTCATTATTTACGTCTCCGACAGCCACGCCAGCACCATTGTACAAGTATTGGTATTCGAGTACATTCAGTTTGTCGTCTTCTTTTACTTCGTTCACAAAGTTGATACCTGTACTTTCTGAATCAAGTAACTGAAAAAGTGGCTCTTCCTCAGAAGAAGTCGATTGGCAAGCCACCACAAGCGGAAAAAGCAGGAAAAGTATGCGTTTGTGTATCATTAGGGAAAATAGATTAAATACTAATGCTGAGTTGGGAATTAGTGAGTTAGTGAATGAGTGAGTGAATTGTGAATTAGCGAGTTGTGAATCAGTGAATTATTTTTAATAAGTTGTAATACTAAATAAATTATACCTGATAATTTTTGGATACATATTTAAAAGATAAATACTTAGAAATAAATAACAACTCACAATTCACTAACTCGCTAATTAGTGAGTTATTTTTAAGAAGTTATAATACTAAATAAATTATACCTGATAATTTTTGGGTACTTATTTAAAAGATAAATACTTAGAAACAATTCACTAACTCACTCATTCACAAATCACTAATTCACAAAGAGGTTATCAGGTAATGCTACCGATAACCTCTTTTTCATTCAACAACATTGTCTAAAAATTACCAGCCAGCAATTTGTTTAGCCGCAGGGTTTTTATCAACCTCATTTTGTGGAATTGGCAATACATAAAGTTTAGAGGGAAAGCTTCTGTTTTCAAAAGCAACACGAGTATAAGTAATCGTATTGCCTGATTTAGTCATTTTTACGCCGTACAATGGGCCATTTAATAAGCTCTCAGCAATTTTCCAACGACGAATATCGAAGAAACGATGCTCTTCAAAAGCCAATTCAATTCTGCGTTCGTTTCTGATTTTTGCACGCATTTGGTCTTTGCTCAATCCTGCTTCTAAGTCGGGCATTCCTGCTCTTTTTCTAATGGCATTGATGGCACTATACACGCTTGCATCTGGGCCAGTAGCTTCGTTTTTGGCTTCTGCATAATTGAGCAATACTTCGGCATAACGAAGGAAAATCCAATCTTGGTCGCTACTTTTTGTATAAAGTACATACTGTTCTTCATGGAATTTACGCAAAATATAACCCGTTTTGGTATCTTCGGCTCTGCCTGTTACGTCTGCACCGCCTGCATACAATTCCATTACACGTCCACGGAAAGTAGAACCATTGTGTACAACGGTTGCTTCAAAACGTGGGTCGAGGTTAGCCCAAGGCTCAGAAGCCTTGTACAAAGGCGAAGTAGCTTGCGACTTCCCGTCAATCATTTCATAAGAATCTACAAAGTTTTGGGTTGGCACATTACCGCCCCAACCAGCATCGCTACCACCTCTGATTGATGGTGGCGAGTTCACCACATCGAAACCATTGTTCAAGCCATAATGCACTTTATCGGGTGCTTGGAATTTCTTTGCAAAAATGATTTCATTGTTGTTTTTTGTTAAAAACAAAGTTCTATAATCACTAAACAAAGTATAATCTGTATTAATCACTTTGTTGGCGGCATCGGCTGCTGCTTGCCAGCGACCTGCATACAATAACACACGACTTTTTAAGGTATTGGCAGCACCAGAAGTAGCTCTACCAGCTTCGATTGCTCCTTTTTTAGGAAGTAAAGAAGCCGCTTTGTCTAAATCAGCAATGATAAAATCAACTACTTCATCGTATTTGGCACGAGGAATCTGAAAGTCATCATTTAATGTTAAACTTTTGCTAATCAATGGTACACCCGTTGCTTCCGCTCCAGTAGAAGGCATTCCGTACAATCTTAACAATTCGTGATAAATGAAGCCACGTAAAAAGTAGGTTTCGCCCATCAAACGATTTCTCAAAGCTTCGTCTTTTAGTCTGCTAAGATTTTCAAGGGCAATGTTTGTTTTTCTGACTAAGCTATAATAATCACCCCAAGTTTCGCCCCAAGGTACATCCGAAGGCAAAAAGTTTCCTGTTTGTAATTGGTTGGAGTGCGTCCAAGGCATTCCAACGTCGCCATCGTCTGTTACGCCGTCTAACAAATAAAGACCTTTTGCCCAACCTTGATAGTTACGGTCGAAGCCCGAAGGCATTTGTCCGTAAATAGCGTTGATAAATTGTGTAGCTCCTTGTGGGTCAGTCCACACGGTTTCGCCCGTCAATGAATCTTTTGGTACTTGGTCAAGAATATTGGTTTCACAGCTAAAGAATATAGAGATACCCATTAGCATACAGCCAAATCGTAGTAGTTTATATCGTAATTTGTTCATTTTAATGATTGTTAAAATTTAAAGTTTACACCAGCATTCCAAATTCTAAATTGGGGATAATCCCATCCTCTATCACTGCCGTTTTCTGGGTCGTAGTTTTTAATTTTCGACCACGTTACTACGTTGTTTGCGTTGATGTAAATACGCAGCCCTTTGATGAAACGTAATTTTAGCGTTTCTAAAGGCACATTGTAGGCTAACTCTACATTTTTAAGACGGATATAAGAAGCATCTCTCATCCAGAACGAAGACCCCGCATGATTCATGTTGGTAGGGTCAATCAATACACGAGGCTCGCTTGCGTTCGGGTTCGATGGAGTCCAGCGATCTAAATTGGCTTTCAAAGCTCCCGAACCTACAAAGAATGGCCATGCCCCCTCGCCACTATAATACTGATTTACGTTGGTTGCTCCTTGGAACAAGAAAGAAAAATCAAAATTTTTGTATTGCACACTTCCGTTAAAGCCGAAGATAATTTCTGGCGTATTTGATTTACCGATAGCTACTCTATCGAGGTCGTTAATTACACCGTCTTTGTTAATATCTTCGTAGCGAATATCGCCCGGAGCTGTTTTGCCAATTTGCTTCGCTGCTCCGTCCACTTCTGCTTGTGTTTGGAAAAGCCCAAGGGCTCTGTAACCGTACTGCGTATTGAGTGATAAACCTGTTCTTCTGATATTTGGATTAACAGAAGCCGCTTCGTCGATAAATACAATCACGTTTTTGGCATAAGTAAGGTTTGCACCTACCGAATAGCGTAAATCTTTTGTGATTCTGTTTTTATGCCCTAAAGTAAATTCTACCCCTCTGTTGTTTACTTTGGCTAAGTTTTCTACTGGTAAAGCTACCCCCAAGAGACTTGGTACAGAAAGGTTTCTTGAAGCCAAAATATCACTTCTTTTATCGAAGAAATAATCTACCGTTGCTGTTAATTTTCCTTGCCAAAGGGTAGCATCTACACCAATATTAAGTTTCTTAACCGTTTCCCAAGTAACATTTGGGTTCGATAATCTTCCTTCTACAATGGCAGGTTGTACGTTGGCATTGCCAAACACAGCCGAACCACTCACATAATACGATTGTAGGTACAAGAATCGCTCACCGCCCAAACGGTCATTACCCAAAATACCATAAGAAGCACGTAGTTTCAAGAAATCAACTACTGACGAGTTTTTCAAGAAATTTTCTTGTGAAATCACATAACCTGCCGAAACTGATGGGAAAAAGCCCCAACGCTTGCCATCGGCAAATTGCTCTGAACCATCAGCTCTGAAACTGGTTTCAAAAACATACTTGTCGGCATACGACCAGTTCAAACGTCCTACAACCCCCTGACGACCGCTACTGCCAGAATATCCACTGTTGTTACGGTTGGCTGCCGCTCCAAAGTTGATTTCGTCAATAGCCAAAGTATAGCCTTCACGTGATAGACTTATGTAATTCCAGAGTTGTTTGGTTTGTGTATATAAAAGCAAACCTGATAAACTACTTTTACCAATAGTGGTTTTGTAGTTTAAGTGTGTTTCTAAAGTAACCGCTTGGTCGTCGTAATGATTTTGTACTAACGAAGTAGGGCCTTTGTCGGCTTCTACAAAAGTGCCATTGCTGAGTCTGTTGTAAAATGGTATTTTCGTGAAAGTCCAGTTTTTATTATCCGTGAATGTTTTATCATAAGAAGCAATCGCTTTGATAGACAAGCCCGGCACAAAAGGCAATTGTTGCTCCAATTCCATACGTCCACGGAAAGCCTGAATATTTCTTTTTCTGTAACCGTTTTCTGGAAGTGTTAAATAAGAAGGCCCGTTTGAATAAGTACCATTTGACCAAGTAATAGGCGTTCTATTGGGTGGAATACCCGACATCCATCTAAAGACTTCTTCAGAAGCTACGTTGTTTGTTTTTTCATCTCTACCCGAAAGGTCGAAAGATAATTTGGTTGTGCTGGTAACGTTTGCGTCGATATTTGAGCGGAAATTATATCTGTTAAAATCATTTGAAGGAATGATACCGTCCTGTTTTAAATAACCCAATGAAGTAGCGTAGCGGATTTTGTCTGTACCACCAGTGGCTGAAATCGAATAGTTACGCATCATGGCTGATTTTTTCAAGACCGAAAACCAGTCAGAATCTGGGTGTGTATCTGGGCTTGAATGCGTGCGGTACTTTTCTAAATCATCTGCTGAATAAAGGGCTGCTTTGCCATCGTTGGCTAAGGCTTCGTTATACAAAGTTGCATATTCGTAAGAGTTCAAAAACTGAGGGTTACGAGTACGCTCTTGTACACCATAATTGGCAGAAAAATCTATTTGCATTTTTCCTTCTGCACCTCTTTTGGTGGTTACTAAAATAACGCCATTACCCGCACGAATCCCAAACACGGCGGCACTGGCAGCATCTTTTAATACCGAAAATGATTGAATTTCGCTTGAGTTCAACTGAGCAAAATCGCTTGATGAACGAACGATACCATCAATCACAAAAATAGGAGAGGCATCTCCAGTAGTTCCAATTCCTCTGATTAAGATGTTCGACGCATCTTTACCAGGTTCACCCGAACGTTGCGTAGCAATAATACCAGTAGCTTGCCCAACTAAAGTATTACTCAAGTTTGGTGAAGGGTTGCTTGCAATTGCTTTTGTACTAACATCCGAAACAGCACCCGAAATAGCACTTTTCTTTTGCGTACCATAACCCACAACCACTACTTCGTCCAGATTCCCAACATCTGCTTTTAGTACTACATTCAGTGAAGTTTGTTTGCCAACCAATACTTCAGCTTTCAGATAGCCCACCGAAGTAAAAACTAATACAACGTCTTCGTTCGGGATTGTCAGTCGGAATTTTCCATTCGGGTCGGTAGTTGTACCACGAGTTGTACCTTTTATTTGAATACTTACCCCCACCAGTCCTTCGCCTTTATCGTCGGTTACTGTTCCCGTAACTACCTGCTCTACGATTTCTACTTTTGGAGCGATACTTACGTTGTTTTCGGATGGGGTTTCGTTTTTTCTTTTTAAGAGAATTTGTTGTCCGGATACTTCATAATGGATATTCAGTGGAGATAAAAAATTAGATAATACCTCCGACAGCGGTTTTGCATCGGCATCAATTGAAACCTTTCTTTTGGATTCAATCAATTCGGGGCTGTACATAAAATTGATACCTACGAGTTTCTCAATTTTTTGTAAAACATCTTCTACTTCATTCTTTTTCAAATGAATAGTTACTTTTTTGTTTAACAAATCTTGTGCTTTTGTGTCATGAGCAAAAGAAAAGCTCATGCACAAAACGGATAAAACGATTTGCAGTAAACTGATTTTCATGATTTTTCGTAAAATTTGATACGAGGGCAACTTTTTTTTCATACTTTTGGGTAATTTGTTAGTTGGAAAGAATTGGCAAAGAAATCCCCCTCATCCATTTCTGGATGTTTGTGTCGAAGCAAAGCAGAAGGGGATTGTACAGGTGAATGATGCGGGAACATCATTCACCTTTTTTCATTTTTGGGATTAATTATTATTCATTAATTACAAGGTTTTCCAGTAATAATGATTTGTCCATCCGAAACCTCATAACTGGCTTCGGTAATCGAACAAATCCACTTTAATTTTTCAAAGAGTGGCTCATCGCCAAGTTTTGCCGTAATGCTACATTTAGACATCACTTCTTCATCATACACAATATCAACACCGTAAGATTTCTCAAGAATGCTGAATACTTCTGAAATAGGTGTGGCGTTGAATTCAAATTTTTGATTTTCAATAGGGAGTGTCAAAATCACAGGATTATCAATAATCGCCTTTACTAATCTGATTTCTTGGCGTTGATAAATGGCTTGCTGGTTGGCGGTCAGCACCATGCCTGTTAATTCACGATTATTTCTCAATTGTGTAGCATTTTTATCAGTTTGGGTAAATACTGATACTCTACCTGTTTTTACAATTACTCTAATGTCTTGGTCTTTTCCGAAAGCTTTAATGGTAAAACTCGTTCCCAATACTTTGGTCACCAGTTCGTTGGCATATACAAAAAACGGACGTTCTGGATTTTTGGCTACTTCAAAAAAAGCTTCGCCTACCAAATAGACCTCTCTTTTTTCAGCATCAAATGCTTTTTGATAACTCAAGCGACTGTTTTTTTGTAAAACAATCGAACTTCCGTCGGGCAATTGTACCAATTTGCTTTTTTGTCCTTCATTAATTACTTCAACAAGTTCGTTAGTGGCTTTTGCCTCTGAAATTTGTTGTTGATACAAAGCAAATTCTTGCAGGCTTTCATTTTTGTTATTGAGTACAAACCAAGAAGCACCTATCAAAACGATAATCGAAGCGGCTACTGCCCAATAGCGTTTCCAAAGCGGTACGATTTCGCTGTTTTCGCTTTCATCATTATCAAGGTTTTCTCGTTTTTTAGCCTCTGTTAATGCCTTTTGAATTTGAATATCAATGTAATGTTCTTCCAAATCAACCGATTCCCCTTGTAGCGATAGCAAAAAAGCTTTTGCCTTTTCAGCCAACTCTTTTCGGGATATGTCTTCAGCTATCCAAGATGTCCAATAAGTACCATCTTGTGAATTTTTATCAAAAACCCAAGCCCTAAAACTTGAATTTTCTAATAGCTCTTGAAACTCTTTATTGTTTATCATAAATGATTAAATAGACGTTCTACTGCTAACATCCATGAAGTATTGCTGAGATACTCACAAAAAAGACAATTTTTTAATAAAATTATGCAAGTTTTATTTTTGCCATTTTGAGTAAGTAATAAATTGCAGAAAATGAAGTCTTTCGGAGAGACGGCAGGAAGAAGATTAGCTAAGAATCCAGCTAAAAATAATTAGGAAAAACTCCCAATTTTCACGAATGGTAGCCAAAGCACGCTGAATAGTATTACTAACAGACTGCGGTTTGATTTGAAGTAACTGTGCGATTTCTTCTACACGGAGGTCTTGGTAAAATCGTAAATAAAGGATTTCACGTTGCCTTTCGGGCAATTGTTGTAAAGACGAAGAAATTTTATGAAGGATATTTTTGGAAGATTCCTCTGCGATAAACGAACTTTCAGAAGAATCTTCAAAGTGGATGTCGTCGAAATCTTCTTCCAAAGGCACAGCTTTGAAAGTCTGTAAAGTTTTAAAAAGTTGGTTTCTGAAAGCCCTCAATAAATAAAATTTCACAGATTCTACTTCAGTAAGTGAAGCACGGCGAAGCCAAAGTTTAATAAGTAAATCTTGAATGGCATCTTCAATGATTTGGCTATTTGAAGTAAACTTTCCGCCATAATGCACTAAAGTTTTGTAAAACTGTTTGGATAACTGAGTAAAAGCCACTTCATCGCCTTCTCTGAAACGATTCCAGAGAATTTGCTCTTGCAACGATTGTGTACTTTTAATGCGGTTAGTCATGTTTTAAAGAAATATTTACACGAAATAACCAACAATATCTAAAAATAACAATACTTTATATTTTTAAGAGCTATCATAAGTGAGTGATTTAGCTATAAAAAGAGTATTATTAGATAGATACGTCAATAAAAAAGCTGTACACAACCATTCAGTTGATAAGAGTAGCTTCTTCTAAAATATAATTTAGTTCGTTTACATTATCAGGATTGAGTCTCAGTTTTCCTTTAAAACTGTGAATCTCATCTGTTTTAAAATGTTGTTTTCTATTAAATTTTAGTTGCATCATTGATTCTGGTCCAGCTTTTCCACAGAAAAAACACATTGCCATAGGGTTTTGTGATACCACGAAAGTCCCTTCCATATCAATCGGAATGGTGTAGCCCTTTATTACAATCTCCTGTCCATTCAATGCGGTAACTTTTGGCCCGAAAGTAGGGTACAAAAAGAACATTCCCATTTCAATATTGAGTCGCTTCTTGAAACGCACATCTTTGAGGTCATTCCAAGTGATATTTCTTGCCTCAAACTCTTGAGCCACAAGCTTTTGCATCAAACAAAAAATTAGCATGAAAATCAATTTTTTTCGCATGATTAATGGATTTATTAAGTCTTTTTAATTGCAACGATGATGCAATTAAATAAAATAACACTATATTTGCAACAATATTGCAAATAAGTAAAATATATCCACATGCTTACAGCTAAAAACCTTACTAAAAAATACGAAAATCATATTGCCCTCAATCACTTGGACTTACATATACAATCAGGTGAAATTTTTGCCTTGTTGGGACAGAACGGAGCTGGCAAAACTACTACCATCAATTTGTTTTTGGGTTTTATTGAACCCAGCGAGGGTACAGTAGCTATCAATGGTATTTCGGTAGTAGAAAATGCCCTCGAAACCAAAAAACACTTGGCTTACATTCCTGAAACGGTGATGCTCTATCCCAATCTTACAGGTATCGAAAACCTTGCTTTTTTTAGTGCTTTGGCAGGTTTTACTTATTCAACCCATGAATTAAGTGCTTTTTTAAGCAAAGCTGGACTTCAAGAAACGGCTCATCATCAGGCACTTGGGGGTTATTCAAAAGGAATGCGACAAAAAGTAGGCATTGCCATAGCCATCGCCAAAAATGCAAAAGCTTTGCTGTTGGATGAACCTACTTCTGGTTTAGACCCAAAAGCTTCCAACGAATTTTCGGAAATCTTGAAAGAACTCTCAGCCAACGGAACGGCAATTCTGATGGCAACTCACGATATTTTTCGTGCCAAAGAAGTGGCTCATCGCATCGGTATTATGAAACAAGGCAACTTGGTTTCGGTGATTGATGCCAAAGATATTTCGGCTAACGAATTAGAACAATTGTATTTACAAACGGTATAAAAACTAACACACAAAAATATTATGAAGTACTTTTTTACCATTTTATCTGTATTAACCTCTATTTACCTTCAAGCACAAAACATCAAAGGCAAAGTAAGCGATGCTTCTACCGGCGAAAAAATCATTGGGGCAAGTATTCAATTTTTGAATACAAAACAACAAGGTACTGTCAGCGATGCGGAGGGAAATTTTGAGATTTCGGGCAAAGGAATTCTCAAAATTTCTTCGGTCGGCTACAAAACCTATCAAATAAAAACCAGCGGAGCTTTTTTGAACATTGCTCTAACGCCAGAAAATAAAGAACTACAAACCGTAGAAGTATTGGGAAGAGTAGCCAAAGATTATAACAGCGAGTACTCTTTTTCGGCTACCAGAATTTCTGCACTGAATAAAGACATTCCACAATCTATTTCAACAGTTACCAAAGAACTTATTGCCGACCGACAAGCCTTTTACTTGGCAGATGCCGTAAAAATTGCCAGTGGTGTTATTCCTTCAAGTTATTATAATCAATATTCGATTAGAGGAATTAGTCAGAATGAAGAAGGGCAAATTATCAACGGAATGCGTACTCGCCAATATTATTTCTTACAACCACTGACGACCAATATTGAAAGAGTAGAAGTAATTAAAGGCCCAGCAAGTGCCACTTTTTCATCGGTTGACCCAGGGGGAAGTATTAATTTAGTGACGAAAAAACCTTTGGCGATTGATAGAAAAGAAGTAAGTATGAGCGTCGGGAGTTTTAGTACTTTCAGAGGAACGTTGGATTTTACCGGCCCTTTAAACGATGCTAAAACTTTGTTGTACCGTGTGAATGCAGCGTATCAGGAAGCCCGTTCTTTCCGAGATTTGGTTGGGAATAAATCGGTATTGGTTTCGCCTTCATTCAGTTATATTCCTAATAACAAAACTGCCATTAATGCCGAATTGATTTTTAGTAACATGACGGGAAATCTGGACAGAGGTCAGCCAATTTTTGGAGCAACGGCTGGAAAAACAGACTTAAACAGTACACCAACAAGCTTGAATTTGGGTGCTTCCAATGATTTTTTCAAATCTAAAGAAGTAATCATTATGGGAAATATTGCTCATAAGTTTAACCAAAATATTGGTTTCAATACTTCTTACATGAAACAATCTTGGACAGAAAACTTACAAGAACATCGCACCACCAACGCTTTTGCGGTAGATATTACAAACCAGCCTGTAACAAGTTTGGCAGCAATGCAATTTATTCAGCGTCAGCAATATTGGAATATTGACAACCTAAATAGTTACTTCAATTTTGATTTTAAAACAGGAAAAGCCAGTCATAAATTATTGATAGGTTACGATTTGAACAGTTGGCAAAAACTGAAAGGTGGCGGACAAAATGCAGCTCGTGGTTATTTGTTGAAAGATGGTTCTGTGGCAAGTTCGTTTGTATTAGCCAATGCTGCCAATTATCAGACAATTACAGTTGGTGGAAAAGTATTGCCCAAACCTAACGTCAATCACTTCGACTTGGCAAATCCAACTTATACCATTCGTAACGTAGAAGATTATACTTTAAATGTTCGCACGGCTTTGCCTTCAGCACTTACCACTACCAATGCTATTTATATTCAAGAGCAATTACAGTGGAATAAATTCACGTTGTTGTTGAGTTTAAGAAATGAATGGTTCAAAGACATCACCAACTACAAAGCCAATAATCCATTAACGGTAGAAAAAACGGCATTGTTACCAAGAGTCGGTTTAACGTACAGTATCAATACATCTATCAATGTTTATGGCACTTATTTGGAAGGTTTTCAACCACAATCGAATACCGTAACGCTGATGCCACAAACGGGTTCATTGCCTGCGGGGAGTCAATTTGACCCACTTAGAAGTGATTTAAAAGAATTAGGACTTAAAGCTGACTTGTTTCATAATCGAGTAAGATTGAACGTGGCATTCTACGAAATCAATCAGAAAAATATTTTGATGAATGCCAACGACCCAACAAATCCCGACCTTTTGGTTACTCGTGGTGCTGAAAGAAGCCGTGGAATTGAGTGGGATATTGCAGGCTATATTTTGCCCAATTGGCAAATCAATGCCTCGTACAGTTATATTGATGCCGTGATTGTTGAAGACAACGACAAATCGTTGATTGGTGCAAGAAAGCAAAATACGCCCAGAAATAGCTTCAATATCTGGACTCGCTATAATTTTCAAACTACTTCTGTCATCAAAGACCTTGGTGTAGGTTTGGGTGTTCAGCACCAAGGCAGTAGAATTCCTTGGTTTAGTCGTGCCTTTGAAGTACCCGCTTTTACGGCTTTTGATGCGGCACTTTATTATACGCCAAACAACAGCAACGTACAAGTAGCCTTGAATGCAGGGAATGTTTTTGATACTACTTATTGGCTGGGAGCTCAGAACTATTTGCGTTTGTTCCCTGCTGCACCAAGAAATATGACTCTTACATTGACGTACAAATTTTAATAATATGTTTTCACATACAGAAATTCTTATCGCCAAGCATTTTAGAAATACTGCCTTTAGAAATAAAGCAGTATTTCTGTTGACGATTTTTATCGGTTTACTGTTGATTTATGCGGCTTTTTCGGGTTGGATAAATTTTCAGAAACAAAATGAAATACGAGTAAAATACCAAGAACAAGCTCGAAAAGATTGGCTGAGTAATCCCGACAAGCATCCACACCGAATGGCACATTTTGGTCATTTTGCATTTCGTCCAAAAGCTCCATTAAGTGTATTTGATTTTGGCATGGAAAGCTTTTTGGGCAATACGATTTTTCTGGAAGCTCATAAACAAAATACCGTCAACTTCTCGGAAGCTGGTTTTTCAACTGGAATGTTGCGTTTTGGTGAAATCAGTATTGCAATGGTGCTACAAGTACTTTTACCATTGCTGATTTTCTTCTTGGGTTTTAGCAGTATTGCCAACGAACGAGAAAATGGAACGCTTAAAATACTATTGAGCCAAGGAGTAAGCTGGAAAGAGTTAATTGTCGGTAAAAGTCTTGGAATTATTAGCGTAGTAATGACACTCTTTATTCCAATTATCGTGGCAACGATTCTCCTTTGGGCTTTACTTCAAAATATGAATATTTCAATAGACGAAAGTATTCGTTTACTCTTGATTATACTCGTTTATTTTGTCTATTTAGTTATTTTTTGTGTTATCGCAGTGCTGATTTCTGCCATCAGTAAAAGTTCAAAAACGGCTCTTACTTCATTGATTGGGCTTTGGTTGATGCTTACGATTGTACTTCCAAGAGGTTCGCAGGCGTTGGGGGCTTACCTTTATTCTACGCCTTCAAAAGCACAATTTAATGCCGATATTGAAAATGACATACTCAAAGAAGGCGATAGCCACAACCCCAACGACCCACATTATAAAAGCTTGAAGGATTCACTTCTGAGGGTTTATAAAGTAGATTCAGTACAAAAATTGCCCTTTAATTATAGCGGTTTTGTGATGGCAGAAGGCGAAAAAATCAGTGCTAATATTTATAATCATCATTTAGACGAGCTACTAAAAATCTATGATAAACAGAATAGTTTTTCTAAAGGTATGGCATTTTTAAATCCGTTTATGGCGATTAAAAACTTGTCGATGGCGTTGGCAAGTACTGATTTTGCTTCTTACATCAATTTTCAGGAGCAAGCAGAGCAATATCGCTACGAAATGGCTCAGAAAATGAATGAGTTACAAATAAAATTCATCAGTAATAAAAAGCCAGCAGTAGGTGAAAAACCTCATGCTATCGACAAAAAACATTGGGAAGAAATGCACGAATTTGTCTATAAAGAAGCAGAAGTAAGTACGGTTTTTAGCCATGAAATCATTTCCATTTTTGCCTTTATTTTTTGGATAGGGCTATTATTATTTTTTATCAGAATACTGTCTAAAACCTTAAAAGCAATTTAATATGATAGTCTTAGCATTCAAGAATTTTATACGGTCGAATAGTGTAAAAATAGGACTCAGTTTTTTACTTATCGCAGGAATCGTCAGTCTTTTTGTAGGCAAACAATTTATTGAAAAACAAGAACAGAATATTACAGAAACAGCCGCTTACCAAAAAGAGTATATTGCCCGAAATGTCCATCATCATCAAGATGAAATAGGGCTATTATTGTATTATTTGAAGTTTGCTTTCGTCAACGAAACATTACCTATTAATGGTTTGTCGATTGGTCAGCGAGATGTTAACTCTTCCATTCAAAGCCTAACCATCAGAGGCTTAGAAGCCCAAAAGTACGATGCTGATTTGAATAATCCGACCAATCTTTTGCTCGGAAATATCGACTTTAGCTTTGTACTTATCTTTTTGTTTCCATTGATAATCATCGCATTTACCTATAATATTATTTCAGAAGAAAAAGAATCTGGCACTTGGCGAATTGTGGCAATTCAGAGCAAAAATCTGTTTTTATATGTATTACGACTCTTTTTTATCAGGTTTTTCGGTGTCATTTTAGTATTATTTTTCATTCTACTGTTATCTGTTTTTTTCTTAAAAATACCTTTAGAAAGTATCTTTTTCTCTTTCATCGGGATTTCCCTTTTGTATATTTTATGCTGGTTTGGGATATGCTTTTGGGTAGCTTCTTTGCAAAAAAGTTCTAATGCCAATGCGGTTATTTTATTGTCAATCTGGATTGTACTGATCATTATTTTGCCAGCCAGCCTCAACAATTATTTGGTAAATAAATATCCAGTTCCCGAAGCCTTGTCCACCACACTCAAACAACGCAAAGGTTATCATGAAAAATGGGATACCGATAAAGCCGAAACCATGAGCAGATTTTATACACATTATCCGCAGTTCAAGCAATTTCCTTTGCCCGACAAAGAATTTAGTTGGCTATGGTACTATGCCATGCAACAAATTGGTGATGACGAAGCGGCTACTCAAGCGACTGCTTTCAAAGAAAAACTAAATCAACGCAATAGAGTCAGCAATAGCATTGCCCAGTTTATTCCTACGATTCATACGCAAATTCAGCTCAATGAAATAGCACAATCGGGGCTAAGTAATCATCTACAATTTTTGGAAGAAACAGGGAAGTTTCATGAAAAAATGCGATTATATTTTTATCCAAAAATATTTGGTGAAGTACCCGTAAACAGTGAAAATTGGGAGAAGTTTAAAGTAGAAACTTTCAAGAATCCACACGAAAGCGGAGGCTTGCAATCATACTTATCCTTAGTGATTTTTATCCTGCTTTTTGGGGCATTGGGTTGGGTGAATTTTAAGAAGAGTATTTATCAGGTGTAGTATTAAAGTCAAATATGTCCCAATTTGGGACATATTTGGCTTTGTAGATTATGTTTATTTTTAATTCAAATGTTCCTCAAACCATTTTACTCTTGCCTTTAACTCCTCAATTGTTTCTCTGTACTCTTCCCCTGCTTTAAGATACTCATTTGGATATTCATCTTTTAAATATTCCATTGTTAAAAAGTAAATGGGTTTTAAGTGGTCTTTTAATTCTGGTATTTCTTCAAAAAAAGAAAGGACGGAATGATATTGTTTTTTTGAACACAGAATTAATAAATAATTTTGGAAGGATGTCTTATTAATATCACTATACTTTTTACTTTGATTTAAGTATAAAAATACATTTTTAGAGATTTTTATAGACTCATCTAAATTATCTAATTCTAAGTAGAGAAATGACCATATCGAGTATATAAATGGAAACACTTCTAAATCGTAAGTATTCTCTTGTACAATTTTTTTAATAGCTTCTATTTCGATACTACAAAATGAACCATATTTAGATTTCTTTAATATAGGTTCTGCAACACTATAAGCTTTACTCAAGATCGGTTTAAATTGAGAAATTGCTTTTTGCAATCTAATTGAACTATTTAATATAAGAGCTTCTTTGAGCAATGAAATTAGCTTTTCTTCAAACTGATTTTTCTCAAGATGCTTGATAGCATTTCTTAGTAATTTATCTTTTTCATCAATCAAGTCGGTATCTTTTTCATTAACCATCGAATAAGCCAAAGCCCTATCAAAAACAGTATTTAATTCATAAGTTCCTTTTTCCAGGTTGTTATCAAATCTGTCAAAAAGCTCTTTTAAGTCTTTTATATCGCACCAGCCTTCCAAAAACTTTACTAACCAAATTACTCTTTGTTTATCTTGGCGAGTAGAGTAACGCATCAAATACCAAATATTAAAAAAGCGTTCTTGCAATCGGTATAAATTTGTACGTCCTGTGGTTCTTGGCTCTATTTCAATAATTTGATTATCAACCAATTGCTTTAATTGAGCAGATATTTGATTGGTCTTTAAGCCCTGTCTGCCTGCACGAGCAATCTCTGCAATTTCACTTACGGTTACAGCATCCCAAGCTTTTGCCACGGCATCAACAATGAGTTGTTGTTGCGGTTTTAAATCGTCCATGCGATGTTTATAGAGTGGGGTTACTCTATCTAAAATCGCTTCTAAATCTTTAAAACTATCCTGCTTTTCGTTGTCCATAAAAACATCAAAAAGCATCACCATCGTGCGAATAACTCCACCTGACAGTTTTCGCATTACATCTATGCGTGGGCGTTCGGTTTTCAGTATTTCAGCAAATATGGCTGTTTTCCCTTCGTTTTCAGCCAATCTTTCAAAAAGCAAAATCGTTTCATCAGCATTAAGCCCCCTTAGTCTGATTTGATAAAAGAAATCAAAGAAAGGCTTATTATAATTTGAAGTATGTTCGAGCAAAGTAGCAGAAGCTCCTACCAAACGGATTTCTGATGAGTTCATCAAAATATTCCGTAACCGATGGGTTGAAATCTTGCCTATTTTCTCCAAAAACTGTCCAAAATTATCATGGAAAACTATGATTTTTTGCTGATTTTCTTTTAACCATGCCGCAAGAATCTCATAAGCTTTTTGCTCATAATCCTGTTCATACTCATGTACTCGCATAGCGTCCAACAATTTTTCGTAAGCAGGATGGTCTTCGGCAAGAAGCGTAGCGATATGTTCAAAGAATGAAGCCAAATCAGGCATTGCATACTGTTCCTCATTAAAAATTATTGGCAAAAGCCATTTATTGAGGCTTGCATCATCTTCAATAGCATACTTTAACCTCAAAAGCATGGTAGTTTTCCCCATTCCTCTTTGTCCCAAAAGCATATAATGCTGAGGAGGTTTTTGCATGCTATCGGATTGAATATCAGAAAATATTTCCTCGAAAATAGCTGTCCTAACCACAAATTCTGCTTTCAGTACTCTGGGGTCTTTTTGCGGAGGATTAAATAAGTAAGTATGTTTTCTATCAGACATTTTTCGACCACCATTGTTTAAGAATTGGAGAATAAAACCGCCATTTTTGGACTTCAACTTCTACAAGATAGCCATCATACTCAAGAATGTTCAAAATGTTTTTGAATGAATTTTCAAGGTTATGTTTGACTGCTAAGTCATATAATTCTGCTTCTTCGGCAGACTGGGCTTTGGTTAGTTGCTTTAGAATTTCATGTACCAATGTAAGTTCATTACGGTTGAACACTTTACTCAAGCGTCCTCTATAATGGTCTAAATAAATATCCCCATTCAAAATAAGCTCTTTAAAGGCTTGGTCAATAAATGCTTCATTTACTTCTTTGGCTTCTAAGCGATATAAATCTCGAATTTCTTTAATAGACAATTGAATATGAAAAGGAATAAGCCATTCAATTTTTTGGAGAAGTAAATATTCTAAAACCTCTCTTTTGGCTTGAATTCGGTAAGTAGAAAGAAGTTTCTGTGCCAATTCGATGGCTTCAGTTAAAGAAAGCGGGCGGAGTTTATAGGATAAGATATCATTAATGTCAGCAGTTGCATCCAGTTTTTTAACAACTGAAAGTAAACCTATTGAGCCAGTGTAGATAAACTTAATTTTTTGATTATACTTATCATTTTGTCTTATAGCACGGTTTTGTTTTAAGAAGTTCTTTGCAGCTTGTTCCCCTTGTTCATCTTTGATATGTTCAATCGTTACAGGAAACTCGTCAACCATCAATAATATTTTACGACTATCTAAATCTACTTTTTCTAAGAAATCTTTAAATTGTTCAAAATAGTCAATACTTTCATTAGTTTTTTCGTTGAAATCTACCGAAATGAATCCGCTAATATCAATATTATCAATACTACTTAGAAATCCCTTGATTTTTTTTCCTGCTTTTTCAAGACTTTTTTGATAACGACTTTTATTTTCTACATCAAAGATAGCTTTGAGTAATACTTTAAAGAAAGTTTGGCTGTCTGAAACATCTTCTGTATCGACATAAACACAGTAATACTCTTCAGTTGTACTGGGGTTATCCTTGATGTAGTGAATAATAGATGTATTTCCAACTCTTCTTGGGGCTGAGAGTAATATACTATTGCCTTCATCAAGAGCCTCATAGATTTCGGCTACAATATCATTTCGTAGAAAGAAATCATCGCCAGTTGCTGTTTTACCTATGCTTAATTTCATATTTGCATTTTTTTTATTGCAAATATATATTGCATTTTTTTTATTGCAAAATAAGCGATGATATATTATTAGGTTGAATTAATTACTTTATCCTCAAATACTCATCGCTTATATTTTTTTCAAATACCGCTCATCAATTATCTGTAAATGATGTGTACAATGCCCTAAAATAGCATAGCCTAATCCACGTGCAGAAATAGTAAAATTGCTGGCAATGCCTTTTTCGTTGAGCATTTCTTCATTGAAACTTTTGAATAAAGTAATGCTCGCTTTGCGTACTGCTACAAATTCTTCTAACAAATCTTGAATATCTCTTTGTCCAGCATTAGAAGTATCGCCGTACAAAACTTCGTCGTAGCCAGCCAAAGCGGTTTTATCTTTTCGGGCAAAACGTAATGCTCGATAGGCAAAAATCCTCTCAGTATCAATGACATGACCGATTACTTCTTTAATCGTCCACTTATCGGGTTGATACTTAAAATTCAATGTTGCTTCATCCAAAGCAAGCATTTTTTGGGTTAATACTTCTTGGTTATCGTCCAAGCCTTTTAGCAATTCTACGGTATTTACTTTGTTGATATAATTGCTAAAATGTCCAAAATTTTCTTCGGGTAATGGAGGTAGGATTTGCATGTTTTTTTAATTGTGATTTAGTCAATTGTGAATTAGTGAGTTGTGAATGAGTGAATTGTGATTTAGCGATTTTCGATTTTTTTAATCACTCATTCACAACTCACTCAATCACAATTCACTCATTCACAACTAATTTACTAACATATTCTGGAACAGGTAAATCAAATTGCATTTTTGGGTCGGTTATCGGGGTTTGTGCTTGCAATTTCAGCGGTAAAACGCCTGCCCACACTGGAAAATCATAATCTTCTTCTTCATCTTTTGGGTCGCCACTTCTGGTTTTGGCGGAGGCTTCTTCCAAAGGAAATGAAATAATCATGGTTTTCTGCATTTCACTTTTAGTTGGCAGACGTACATTGTCCCAACGACCGGGAATAAATTGTTCGGTAATGGCAATCAATGAATCCCAACGCTCTGTTTCGTCCGTCACAACTGTTCCTTTGGCAAACATCACCACCGAACGATAATTGACTGAATGACTAAATGCCGACCTTGCCAAAACCAATCCATCAATCAAAGAAACACTCAAACAAACCGTTCTACCGTCGGCAATGGCTCGCATAAAATGACTGCCCACCGAGCCATGAATATATAATTTATTGCCAATGCGTCCGTAACCCGTAGGAATACACATCGGAGTTTCTCTTTCAATGTATGAAACATGACAAAAAAGTCCTTCATCTAAAATACTGTAAATAGTTTCTTCAGAATAGTCGCCACGCTTTGCTGTGCGACTAATTTTTGTTCTTTCCGTAATTGGGAGTGTTGCCATAATTTTAAAGGGTTTATCTTCAAATCTTTCTACAAATTTCTAACTTTGCTGGATTAGTTTAATGCTCCACAATTTTACTTATAAGTAGTCCAGATGGAAATACCTTTTAAAACTTTAATCGACCTCAAGAAGGAATCTTCTTTGCCGATTTACGTACAAATTGCCAATGAAATCATTAAAAATATTCAGTCTGGAATGTTGAAAACTGGAACAAAACTCCTCAGTTCTCGGCAAATGGCGGAGCTTTTATCGCTTCATCGAAAAACTGTTGTGGCGGCTTATGATGAATTGTATTCACAAGGTTGGATTGAGATTTTTCCGAAAAAAGGCACTTTTATCGCTCAACATCTTCCGAATGTAAAGCCTGTTCAGCTCTCAAAACAAGATTTTGAAGCAAAAAGTAAAGATGATTTTTCGATGAATTTTGCCAAAAATACTTTGGTGAAAATTCCTCCGATTATTACGCAAAGGTTGGCTTTTAATGATGGTTTGCCCGATGTGCGTTTAGCTCCGAGAGACGAACTGGCTCGTTTGTATTCGCAGTATATTAAATTTGGCGAGCCGTCGGTGCTGTATTATACTTCTGTTTTTGGGGCTTTGCGTTTCCGAGAAACCTTTGCGAAAGTTCTGAACGAAACCCGTGGCATGAATACTTCGCCTGAACAAATTATTACAACTCGTGGTAGTCAAATGGCGATTTATTTGGTGGGTTTGGCTCTTTTTGAAAAAGGCGATGAAGTAATTGTTGGAGATTTGAATTACCCTGCTACCAACATGACTTTCGCTACTTTGGGGGCAAAATTGAACACGATTCCGATTGATGAAGAGGGAATTGTGGTAGATGCTATTGAAGATATTTGTCGGAAAAAGCCCGTCAAGGCGATTTATGTTACTTCTCATCATTATCATCCAACTACGGTAACGCTTACGCCCGAACGAAGAATTAAACTCTTGGCTTTGGCAGAAAAGTATCGTTTTTATATTCTTGAAGACGATTACGATTATGATTTTCATTATGCTAATCGACCAGTTTTGCCTTTGGCGAGTGCTGACCGTCACGGTTTGGTGGTGTATATTGGTTCTTTTACGAAGAAAATTGCCCCAACTTTTCGAGTGGGCTACGTGGTAGCGAAGCAGGAAATTATTGAAGAATTAGCCAAGTTAAGACGCATCATCGACCGACAAGGCGATACTATTTTAGAATTGTCTTTGGCTGATATGTTAGAAAATGGCACGCTGAAACGACACGCCGCCAAAGTGTTAAAGATTTATAGAGAACGACGAGACTTTACTTGTGATTTATTAAAAAACGAATTGGGCGATGTGATTGATTTTAAAGTACCAGACGGTGGCATGGCGATTTGGGCAAAATTTGATAAAAGTATTTCATTGATAGAACTCGCTCCCAAATTAGCCAAAAACGGTTTGTACCTCTCAGACGGTGCGGCATATCCAAGCGAAAATGCGTGCAGAATAGGCTTCGCTTCCATGAATTTTAAGGAGACGGAGGATGCGGTGAAGATTTTTAAAAATGGGATTTTTAAATAAATATAATGTAAACAATTAAAAATGAAATAATTAAACTCGTGTAGCGGCAACCGCAAGGGTTGCCGCTACTGCAATACATAGATTTTTGGGGATTCTATTTTATATTTTACTCCCCCTTCAACAACCTTACAGGCCCCAAAAGCCCAGAAGGTTGTAGTTTCCAATCGGGTTTAATGGTGATATTGGTTTTGGTAAAACGTTCGTTTGCAGGTTTTTCACGGTCGCCGATGAGTCGGTTTCGCCAAGTGTTTACTATTTCTATCTCCAATTCATTGCCTTTTTCTTTCAATAAACCTTTTACGGAAACTCTAAAAGGCGGACACCATAAAATGCCTAAATCTTTGCCATTCAATTTTACTTTGGCAATGCCTACATCTTTTACTTCGCCCAAATCTAAAAATTCATTGTTTTGAAGATTTGAAACATCAAACTGCGTTTTGTAAATGGCTGTGCCAGAATAATACTTGATTCCTTCTTCTGGGCGTTCTGTCCAGTCATACAATTTATCAAAAGTTGTCCAGTTTGTTCCGCCCCATTTTGGGTCAAAATATACTTGCCAAGTAGTATTTAAGTTTTGCTTTTCTTGATATTTTACAAAATCTGTATTTTCTGTTTTTGTTGCTTGCGACAGCTTTTTTCTGAAAACAACAAAGACCGAACCGTAAGGATTAAATGCTAATGGAATACTAATTTGCCCATTGGCTAAAGTATAATTTTTCAAAGGTGTAATATTGCCTGTTACGGCATCCCATAATTCTGGTACTCTGTCACCGATTGAAAATTTAGCTGTTACTTGGGCATTTTCTTTATTCTGACTACTGATAAAGTAAAAATCCATTTCACCCGCTTTTCTGTGGATAAAGTCAAAGTTTTGTGCTTTTTCTTTGTTTAGCCATTCACAATCGGGCAAAATATTACTGTTTTTCAATACTTCTCTGGCTGTTTTTCCCCAAATGATTTTGCCTTTTCCATATTGTTTTTCGCCTGTTGTGCTTTCATCATTTCCCCAAATTTGCTTAGTAATGCTCAGTCTTTCTGATTCAGCATTTGGCGATGCCACCAAACTGGCGGTACTCAATGGTTTTGTGCCGATTATTGTTGCTCCTTCTAAGAGTAATTGTTGTACTTTTTTCAGAGTGGCTAAAGATAAAATTTTATGGTTGGGCAATACCAACACTCGATAAGAGTCGCCATGTGGTAAATAGATTTTACCATTTTTTACCGATAATGCCAATAATCTATCTTCATTAATCACGTCATAATCATATTCTGGCAAAGCACCTGCGGGGTCGTCGGCTTTGTAGCGTGCCAAGTTTGGAGCGTGGTCGCCATAATAATACAATACATCTGCTACGGCTCTACCTTCTTGCATCATGTATTGGCAACGACTGAGGTATTGAATAAATGCCGTAGAATAATTCCACCAAGTAACATTCGGATTAAAGTGCGTACCAGCAAAATACTCTTGTCCTGGTAAGCCCATTTCTTTGGGCGAACAAGTAAAAGTATGTAGGTAAACCAAGTTTAGTCCAGCACAAAATTCATGGTCGGCACTGGGTTTCATATCTGCCCAAATTACGTCGTTCCAGTGTGGGCCAATGGTTGTGAAAGATTCTGCCCCGACCAATTTTTTATTAAAAATCTTTGCAGCACTGGCTGCTTGCTTTACAAAAAAGCGGTCAATGTCTTTTGAGCGATGCGGTGAAGGCGACCAAAATTCGCTCATCATAATTTCAGAATGTCCATAGTTTTTCAGTCCGTCAAAAGGCCCAGCGTGTGGCCCAGCCGACTCTGGCTGAATGCCCATACCATACTTTTTTGCTCTTGATGCGAATACTTTATAATGATTATCGGAAATACAATCGCTCAAAGTCTTTCTTAAATCGTTCAAGAAATTATTACTTGCTGTTCGGTCTTCGATGATTTTTCCAGCCAATACGGGCAAGTAGGGGATAGGGTCGTAGCCTCTTCTTTTTTTGAATTCATTTTCAAAGCCATCCGACCAGTTCATGCCACCAGCCTCAAAACTATCGGTTTGCAAATAGCGTAAAGTTTTGCCAGCCATTGGGCCAATCATTTTTAGCAAAGGCTCAACGTTGGTATTCCAATAGCGGTTAAAATGTTTTTCACTGGTATAGTCAATCACCATACCTTGCCATTTGCCACTTGAGGTCGAAACCTCCGCACCCGTTACGGTGTAGCCCATGCGTAAAATAAGCCAATTGCCTTTGGGGGCTTGCCAGTGAAGTTTGCCATTTTTTACCCATTGCGATACATTGATGACTTCTTTTTTCTGTGCATCTTCTTCGCCAGCAGTGGCAGGAATATCCACTAACAAAGGTCTGGTTTCGGGTACAGACCAGCCTACTTCACGAGTAGCGGCTTTATTTTCAAAATCTTTGATAGGTTTACGGTCTTTAATGCCTTTATCTGGAATTGCCAAGACTACAATTTCTCTGTAAAAATCATCTTTGATTTTGGGCAAAGGCAAAGTAATATCAAGCATTTTACCGCCTTGCACTTTTGTTTCAGCTGAAACTACTTGTTTGGCTGCTTCGGCTGGAGTAATATCTGGCCCACCCAAATTCCAACCACTTTGAATACTCAGCGACATCACTAATCCTAAACGATTGGCTTCTTTGATGGCGTGCAAATAAAGTTCTCGCCAAGCTTTCGAGCCAAACATCGGGCCTTCTGGTACATCACCGTTTCCTCTTTGATTATAGCCTCCTGCATCAAAAATACAAGCTCCACTAAAACCTTTGGCTTTCATTTCCTCTAAATCACGAGTAATTGCTTCCTTTGTAACATTGCCATTCAGCCACCACCACCAGCAACGAATCCCATATTGCTGTGTAGGTTTCTGGAAAATATTGTCTTGAATAATCGTTGATTTTTGTTGAGCGATGTTTGGGTAATTGGTTAGCAAACAAGCCAATAATAAAAAGAGTAAAGGAGTTTTTTTGCTGATGTTATTCATGGAAAATGTCTTTTAGAGGAGGGATAATAGTGATTATTATAAAAGATTAGACAACTTTTTGAAAGTTGTCTAATCTAAAATTATACTAACATTGTAAAAATAGCCACTTACATTTTTAAATATGAGTACTGTATTTTATACAATAAGCAATCGCACAGTAAATATGAGCAATCGCACAGTGAATATGAGTAATCGCACGGCAAATATTAGCACTGTATTTTATACAATAAGCAATCGCACAGTAAATATGAGTAATCGCACGGCAAATATTGGTACTGTATTTTATACATTAAGCAATCGCACAGTGAATATGAGTAATCGCACGGCAAATATTAGTGCTGTATTTTATACATTAAGCAATCGCACGGCAAATATGAGTACTGTATTTTATACATTAAGCAACCGCATTATTAATATAAGTACTTGCAGTACAAAAATTACCTATTTCGTTGTCGTGATTTGTGTTTCACGATATGGATACGGGAATTTCAAAGCAATACTTGCATAGGCACTTGGTAAAATGTACGACTTCAAAGACTTTTCTTTGATGGCATGTGCTGTCATTACCGCTACGGCGTCGCCTGTACGCACTAAGTCGAACCAACGGTGATTTTCAAATGCCAATTCTACTCTTCTTTCTTGTTTTATAGCTGCTCGCATCGCTGCTTGTGTCGGAATGTCTGCCTGTGTTTTGGCACTCAATCCTGCTCTTGAACGAATTCTATTTAATAAATCAAAAGCTGTTTGATTGGGAAAACTAATTTCATTCAAAGCTTCGGCTTGCATTAATAAAACATCCGCCAGACGAGTTACAATAAAATTATCGCCTGTATTATAACGCTCTAAATAAGGAGGATTAGCGTATTTTTGAATATATGGCACAACCTTCTGAGTAGTAGGGTCAACAAATGCGGTATTGATAGAAGTAGCAAAACGTTTGTCGCCTGCTTCATAAGTATCAATTAAATCTTGAGTAGGAATATTCCAGCCAGCCGCTGCACCAGAAGCCAATGCAAAACCCGTAACGATTGTTCCCGAATTATAAGGAGCGAAAGAATAAGAAAAATTACTACTTTTTCCGCCTGCACCTTCTACATATTGAATCTCAAAGATAGATTCAGCCGTATTTTTCTTCTTAAAATTATCGGCATAATTCGCATTTAATTGGTAGCTTCCTTCGGTTTCTATGGTTTTTAGTAAATCGTTGGCGGCAGTATAATTTTTCTGAGTAAGATATACCTTTGCTAACAAAGTTTTAGCTGCACCCGAAGTAGCTCTACCCAAATCTACTCCTGTAAACGACGCTGGTAATTTGCTACTTGCTACTTTAAAATCCTCGATAATTGCTTTATACACTTCTGCTTCGGCAATTCTTGGAGCGGTGGCAAAAGCATCTTCGGGCGAATTTACTTCTTTCAAAATTAAAGGAACATCACCGAATACTCTTACTAAATTGAAGTAATAAAATGCTCTTAGAAAACGTGCTTCTCCTTCTAATCTATCACGAGTAGCTTGGTCGAAAGTAGCAGAAGACAGTTTTGTCAATAAAAGATTACAACGACTAATACCTAAGTAACTCGCACTAAAAAATGACTGGAAATTGGCATTTTGGTCATTTTCTCTGAATTCATCCAATTCTTCACGAATCGTTCCTGAACGGTCAGAAGTGTTTTGTTGATACGAAGTATTATCCGAACGCATTTCTGCAAAAAGCCATAAAGTACCTGTATAAATTCCTTGAAGTGGCGAATACGCTGCATTTACGGCTTGTATAAATTGGTCTTTGGTTTGATAAAAATTATCAACCGAACCATTTGTATCTGGCGTTAGCTCAAGAAAGGAATCCTTACAAGCAACTAAAGCAAAAGAAAGTATTAAGATGAATATTTTTTTCATGTTGATTCCTAATTAAAATTTACAATTAATACCTAATGTATAAGTAGCGGCAACAGGATAGCTACCATAATTTACGCCCGGAGCTAATGAATTACTGCCATTGAATCCTACTTCTGGGAACGAACCTGTGTAAGGTGAAACCGTGAAAAGGTTTTGTCCTGATACATAGGCTCTCAAGCCTTTGAAGTATTTCTTAGGTTTGAAATTATAACCAACTGTAATATTTCTCACTACCATATAAGAGCCATCCATTACCCAAGCATCGCTTGTATTTCTTGAGAAAGAATCGCCAGCTAAAGCCGAACCTGCACTTTGTATGCGTCCGCTTCCTTGGTTATTGATGTCTTTATAAGCATTCAGTACGTCTTTGTGTAAGTTGAAGACACCATCTTGGTTGTAAAGAAATCTTTTGTAAAAGTCTAAGATTTGTCCGCCTTGTGAACCATTGACTAATACAGAAATGTCTAAATCTCCAATGGTTACACGGTTGGTCATGCCCCAAATAAAGTCTGGGTATGGACTACCGATAACGGTTTGGTCGTTTGCATCGATTTTCCCATCGCCGTTAATGTCTTCAAAGCGAATACTGCCAATCGTTTGTACAGAAGCACGTGGGTACTTTGCCAAATCTTCCACTGTATTGAAAAATCCACCAGCCATTTTATAGCCATAAAATAAGCCCATTGGTTGGTCGAGTAAAGTAACGCTACCATTATCGCCCGATTGAATTTTGGTGCGGTTACCCAAACTGATTACTTTGTTTCTATTGAAGGAAATGTTGAAATCAGTATCCCAGTGGAATTTACTTTTATTGATATTTCTGCTACTTAATGAAATCTCTAAACCTCTATTTCGCACATTTCCTAAGTTAGTAATGGTAGAACTAAAGCCAGAAGACGAAGGAATATCAATACTTTGTAGCATACTTTCGGTAAATCTTTCATAAAGTTCTACGATAAGATTAAGCTTTCCTTTCAATAAAGAAGCATCTAAACCAATGTCTGTTTGCTTAGATTGTTCCCAACCCAAATTGGTATTTCCGAGTGAAGTAATTGCTTGACCTGTTACGATTTTTCCACCAAAAACGTAGTTATCCAAGCCTAATAATTTCTGAGCTGTGAAGTTCCCGATGTTGTTGTTTCCTGCCAAACCGTAGCTTACTCTTAGTTTTAGGTCATCAACAATGTTTGATTTTGGAAAGAAACTTTCTTCTGAAACTCTCCAACCCACAGATGCCGAAGGGAAAGTTCCCCAACGATTATCTAACCCAAATTTTGAAGAACCATCTCTTCGCACAGTCGCATTGAACAAATACTTGTCTTTATAAGCATAAGTAACTCTTGCTAAATATGAAAGCAAAGCCGCTTTTCCACCGCCAGCAGAAGCACTTACGCCAGTGGCAATGGCAGAGTTGATGGTCTGAATTACATCATCTGCATAACCGTTTCCGTTGACTGTTGTCGATTTAAAGATTTCTTTCTGAGCAGAATAGCCCACCAAAGCCGTAAATCTATGGTCTTTGATACTTTGGCTATAAGTAAGTGTGTTTTCGGATAACCAGTTGAAAGTACGAGCAGAATAATTACTTCCCGTAGCCAAAGTAGGAGGAGGGTTACGGAATCCGCCGACGGTTGAGGGCGTAAATTTATCTTGTGTATCAATCAATAAATCGGTATTGAAAGTAGTCAAGAATTTAAGATTCGGTAGAATTTCTATACCCAAATACGTATTTGCCAAAGTACGGATGTTGTTTCCATAATTGGTTGTATTTACCAACATATTCACAGGATTGGCATTGTTGAAAAATCCTGCCGAAGTAATATTGGGCGTATAAGTACCATCAGCTTGGTAAACAGTTGGGAATGGACTGTTTAGATACGACTGCGTAATGATAGCCGAGTTGAAGTGTCCTTCGGTTTCTGCTAAATGTCTGATAGTAAACGAAGGAGAAATATTTAATCCAACCGTGATTTTCTTAGAAATATTAGCGTCAATATTTCCACGAATAGAAAAGCGTTGGAAATCTGTATTCAATAAAACCCCTTGTTGATTGAAGTAACCCATCGAAACCATCGAACGCAAGTTTTCTGTGCCTTTGGTAATGGTTAAATTATAGTTTTGCATCGGAGCATCTCTACTGATTTCATTAAACCAGTTTGTGCCAGCTCCAATACTACTTGGGTTACGATAAGCCTCAGCAACTGAATTGATATTAAAAGTTTGTCCTTTGATGGCAGCCAAACCTTGTGCCGCATCAATCCTGTTTTGGGCAAATTCTGCGGCAGTCATTACTTGCACTCGGTTGCGGTCGGGGATTGTTTGCAAACCTGTATAAGCACTAAATTCAATATTGGTAGCACCATTTTTGGCGTGCTTAGTCGTAATCAAAACTACACCATTTGAACCTCTTGAACCATAAATGGCAGTAGAAGCGGCATCTTTCAAAATACTGATTGACTCAATGTCATCAGGTGAAATTGTACTTAATGGGTTAGACGTTTTACTGTAGTAGTTAGTCATCGGAAATCCATCAATTACATACAAAGGGTCGTCTCCTGCACCGATAGAACCAGAACCCCTGATTCTGATAACGGGGCCACTTCCCGGTGTGCCTGATACTTGGTTTACTTGTACACCTGCTACTTGTCCTGCTAATTTTTGGTCAACACTGGTAACGGGTAAATCTTTGATATTCTGTGTTTTAATTGTAGCTACTGCTCCTGTTACATCTTTACGGTCTTGTGTTCCATAACCTACAACTACTACTTCTGATAAGGTTTTATCTTCCTCAGCAAGAGTAACATTAATAACAGTACGATTGCCAACCAATATTTCTTGACTACGAAAACCTATAAAAGAAAAGACAAGTACAGCTTGTCCGTCTGTTACATTGATTTTGTATTCTCCTTTGTTGTCGGTAGTTGTTCCTTTAGACGTGTCTTTTACTTTTACAGAAACGCCCGGCAATGCCTCGCCTTTTTCATCTGTTACTTTTCCAGTAATCGCAATAGCAAAGGCTTGTTCTGAATTATCCATGTATTCTTTGATGGGCAGAAACTTGGCTTCGTTACTTTGCCGACTCAGGATGATGTATTTTTCAGATACTTCATAATTGATTTTATTCGGTTTGAATAAATTATCAAGAATCACTGCCAATTTCTCATTATTGAAATTGACAGAAATTACTTTATCTGAGGGAATAAGGTTTTGGATATAAGTAAACCTAATTCCTGCCGAACTCTCGATGCTTTTCAGCACGCTTTTCATATCTCTTTTATCGGCATGTAAAGAGATTTTCTTTTCTAAGATAGCCTGTGCACTGGTATGAGCGAAACTCATACTCGTAAAGAGGATTACTACAAGAAACTGTTGAAAAGATAATTTCATGATTTTCAGAAAAATCTGGGTAATTTTTCGATGTTTTTCCATACTTTTGAAACGGTTTTGTAATTGATAAAAAATGCAAAATGCTTCCCTTCCTCTTTCTCATTAGCGTGCGAAGAAGAGGGACAAATGAAAGTCGGTTGATGCTGGTACCATCACCCGGCTTTTTTCCAATAAAAATTAGATTGTGTAATGATTAACTCATAGAAATAGTTTAATTGGGTTTATTGTTATTTTTACTTATTCACATCCTTTACTATAAACGACTACTTGCCCATCAATAATTTCATAGCTCGCTCCAATCGTTTTACAAATTAGTTTCATTTTATCGAACAGAGGTTCATCGCCAAGCGGAGCTGTCAGATAACATTTTTTCATCAAGTCTTCATCATAGACAATCTCAATTCCATAAGCTTTTTGTAAAGTAGCAAATACAATACTTATGGGCGTGTTGTCAAATTCAAAGTTTTGAAAGCTAGAAGGCTCAACCAAAATGGCTGGTTTTTCCACAAGCATTTTATTCAAACGGTCACTTTTTCGTTCATAAACTACTTGCTGATTGGGTTTTAGTACTACGCCTTTCAATTCATCTTCCAGTTTTTCGTCTCTTTCGGTTGTTGATTTATTGGCAAAAACTGATACTTTACCCGTTTTTACCGAAACCGTCACCTCTTTCGCATTGGCATAGGCTTTTATTCTGAAACTTGTTCCTAATACTTTGGTAATGAGTTCGTTGGCATATACCAAAAAGGGTCTTTTAGGATTTTTTGATACTTCAAAAAAGGCTTCTCCTGTTAAATACACTACTCTTTTGTGGGCTTCAAAAGCTTGTTTAAATCTCAATGTTGAGTTTTTTTCTAAGCTCACCACACTGCCGTCGCTCAAATAGATTTTTTTAGTGGTATTGCTCAGGTTTACTTCTTCAATATAATCTCCGTCTGTTTGTGAATAGCTGGACAAATAAGCCATTGGATGCTTGTTTTGGGTTTTCCACCAAAACGAAATACCCAAGCAAATTACTAACGCTGCCGCTATACGGAAATACGGAATTCTAAATTTGAATAGATGATTTTCTCTTTGTCGTTCTTCGCTATCTTGTACTCTATGTTGAATATTATCCCAGATTTTAGCTGTTTTTTCAAGCGGAAAATATTGTGCTTCGGCTTCTCTTAGACCAATGACGAGCAAACGGGCATCTTCAATGACTGAGTTTTTTTCAGGATATTCTTCCAGATACCGATGCCAAAAAGCATCACTTTCTGCGTTGGGATTCAATACCCAATTTTTGAAATAATCATCTGCTACAAAATCCTCTATTTCAAAGTTTTGATAATTCATCGACATAGTTTTGAACGTCTTATACTTACTAATGCAAGAAAGAGCTTATTTTAATCCATTTTTATATAAAAATATTTTAAAATATTTTTAATTGATTACTAATCAGTATGATAAGGATTGGATAAATGATGTGTTCTTTTAAAAATCGTAAACCTGTATAGATAAATTTACAGGCAGATTGGTAATTTACGCCCATCAACTGTGCTACTTCTTCATTACTAAAATCATGAAAGAAGCGAAGATTAATGGCTTCTTGTTGGCGTTTTGGGAGTTTTTGAATGGCTTTTTTTAGATAATTGAGTTGCGAAGCCTCTTTTTCTTGAAGGATAATATTGTACTCTGTTGATACTTCGTTCAACCAGTCGGGTAAATCTTGGTTTTCGTCAATAACATCAAAAGTATTTTTTTCCTTGTTCCGATAAATCTTATTTCGAAGTGCTTTGAACAAGTAAAATTTTATAGAATCTGTTTCGGAAAGATTACTCTTACTATTCCAGAGTTCGTAAAATAAATCTTGAATACTGTCTTCAATCAAGCTTTCGTCTTGAGTAATTTTATGACCATAATTCAAAAGTGCTTGAATATATTGTTCGTAAATTAGGGCAAAAGCCTTTCTGTCACCTTGTCTAAAGGTATTCCACAGTATTTTCTCGGAAGTAAGACTCTTTTGACTTTGCATGTACAGAAAAGAAATTTGATAAAACAAATACTCTTTAAAGGGCAATTAGATAGGATAATTACTGAAAAAATTTGTATAAATATAATGCTTTAGGAGTCGAGAAATGGAAGAAATAACGAAAATAAATTTTATTAGAAAAAAAATGTAGATTTTATTATTTCTTAATTGATTTATAATCAGTCACTTATTGGTATGTCGGATTTTAAGTGCTATTTAGAGCATAAGATAGCATGAAGGAAATTAAAGTATAGTGTATAATAGTGTAATCTCGAACAATTTAAGTATTTTGGAATATTCTTTTCAAACCATTTCATAAAATCAACAAACATGAATCTTTTTAAAAAATTATCTTTACTTTGTTTAGTTGCTTTTGTCTGCACGGCGTGGCAAGGCAAAGCCCAAAGTAATGACGAACGCTTACAAAATATCAAAGCTGCTTTACCACAAATCGACCAAATTTTTAAAGAATATGCCCAGAAAAACCATTATCCAGCTTTTGTGTATGGTTTGGTGTTGGATGGGAAACTGATTCATTCGGGCAATATTGGCTACGCAAATCTTCAGAAAAAAATACCTGCCAACAACCAAACTGATTTTAGAATTGCCAGTATGTCGAAGAGTGTGACGGCTATGGCGATTTTGAAATTAAGAGATGAAGGAAAATTAAAACTTGACGACCCTGCTTATTTGTACGTTCCTGAATTAAAGAGCCAACATTTGCCCACCAAAGATGCTCCTGCGATTACGATTCGTAATTTATTGACACACTCAGCAGGTTTCCCAGAAGATAATCCTTGGGGTGACCGCCAATTGGCAATTAGCGATGCGGCTATGTTGAATATGTTTAAAAAAGGAATTTCATTTTCCAATAATCCAAGTACAGCTTATGAGTACAGCAATATGGGTTTTGCGATATTGGGTTATATCATCAAAAAAGTATCAGGAAAAAGCTACCAAAAATATACGCAAGAACATATTTTCAAGCCTTTGGGCATGAGTCATACTTATTGGGAATACAATGAAGTACCTGCTGATAAGCTCGCTCATGGCTATCGTTGGTTGAAAGAAGAGTGGGTCGAGCAACCTCTTTTGCATGATGGAGCTTATGGTGCAATGGGCGGTTTGATTACTACTATTGACGATTTTGCGAAATATGTAGCTTTTCATCAGTCAGTTTGGCCAGCCAGTGATGGCCCAGAGAAAGGCCCAATCAAAAGAAGTTCTGTGCGAGAAATGCAACAGCCTTGGCAATTTAGTGGTCTGAATGCGAATTACAGGTATCCCACTGGACGCAAAACGGTAATGACCAATGCTTATGGCTATGGTTTGTCGCACGCTTTGGATGGCGAAGGACGACGCTCGGTTGGTCATAGCGGAGGTTTGCCCGGTTTCGGAAGTAACTGGCGTATTTTACAAGATTATGGTTTGGGCGTAATTTCGTTTAGTAATCTTACTTATGCTGGTACGGGTTATTTCAATGTACAAGTATTGGATACTTTGGTGGCTCTTGCAAAGCTGAAACCTCATCCAATTCCTGTTACGCCGATTTTGAAACAAAGAGTAAATGAGCTAAAGGCTTTGTTGCCTTCATGGAAAAATGCAGAAAGTACGGGCATTTTTGCTGAGAATTTTTTCCTTGATTATTTTGAGGAGAGTTTGAGTAGCGAAGCTAAAGCTATTTTTGAGAAAGCTGGAGTAATCAAAGGTTTGAAGGAAATCAAACCAGAAAATAATTTAAGAGGTACTTTTACTTTAGAAGGCGAAAACGCCAATATTGAAGTAAGCTTTACGCTAACACCAGAAAACCCTGCTTTGATTCAGGAGTATCATATTAAATTGGTGGGGAAATAGTTTTTTTGGACTTTAGGACTTGAAGACTATATGACTTTAGATTTTAAGATTTTGGACTTAAAGACTTTAAGACTTTAAGAATAATATAGAATCCTCAAGTCTTCAAGTCCTCAAGTCCTCAAGTCTCCAAATCCTCAAGTCTCACAATCCATTAGAAACAGGCGATAAATTTTCTAATTCCTCTTTAGAATACACTTGCGAGCGAATGATAAAACGCAAACCCAAAGGTATTTCTAAGGAAAAACTTGCTCCTCTACCAGCTACAACATCCAACGTTAATTGAGTGTATTGCCAATATTCAAACTGAAAAGCACTCATATAAAACTCGCATCCGTAGATTTCGCCCAGTAAAATATCATTAACACCTGTTTTAAACTCACCAACAGGAAAACACATCGGAGCAGAGCCGTCGCAACAACCGCCACTCTGATGAAACATGATTGGCCCATGTTCTTTACGAAGTCTATCAATCAGCTCCTCTGCCGCAGCAGTGAGTAATACTCTTGGGGTTTTGTCCATGGTTTTTATTGAGTGGCTATCGGTCATCAGATTTCAGCAATCGGTTTTCAGCTTTTAGTTATCAAAAACTGAAAGCTGAAAACTGACTGCTGATAGCTATTAAAAGAATCCTAAAGCCTTTTTGTCATAAGAAATCAACATATTTTTGCAAGAACGGTAGTGGTCAAGCATCATTTTGTGGTTTTCACGACCGAAACCAGATTTCTTATATCCACCAAATGGAGCATGAGCAGGATAAGCATGGTAGCAGTTCACCCAAACACGACCCGCTTGGATAGCTCTTGGTACTTGATACAATTCGTGTGCATCACGAGTCCAAACACCAGCACCTAAGCCATAAAGCGTATCGTTAGCAATTTCGATAGCCTCTTCTACGGTTTTGAAAGTAGTAAGAGCGGCTACTGGCCCAAAAATTTCTTCTTGGAAAATACGCATCTTGTTATGTCCTTTCAAAATAGTAGGTTGGATATAGTAACCATTGGCAGCGTCGCCTTCTTGTAAGTGAGCCGAGCCACCGCAAAGTGTTTCAGCACCTTCGTCTTCACCGATTTTCAAGTACGATAAGATTTTTTCGTATTGGTCGTTTGAAGCCTGAGCACCAATCATCGTAGTCATATCTAATGGATGACCTTTTTTGATAGCATTTACTCTTTCGATTACTCTTGCAATAAAGGCATCAGCGATAGACTCGTGAACCAAAATTCTTGAAGGACAAGTACAGATTTCACCTTGGTTCAAAGCAAACATCGCTGCACCTTCCAAACATTTATCGAAGAACTCATCGTCAGCATCCATTACGCTTGGGAAGAAAATATTTGGTGATTTTCCGCCTAATTCCATCGTTACAGGGATAATGTTCTCAGAAGCATACTGCATAATCAAGCGACCAGTTGTAGTTTCACCTGTAAACGAAACTTTGGCAATACGGGTAGAGCTTGCTAAAGGTTTACCAGCTTCCAAACCAAAACCGTTCACGATATTTACAACCCCAGCAGGAATTACGTCTTGCAACAATTCCATCAAACACATAATACTTACAGGCGTTTGTTCTGCTGGTTTCATCACTACGGTACAGCCAGCCGCCAAAGCAGGAGCAAGTTTCCAAGTAGCCATTAATAGTGGGAAGTTCCAAGGAATGATTTGTCCAACTACACCAATTGGTTCGTGGATAATCAACGAAAGTGTATTAGGATCATGTTCAGCCGCAGAACCTTCGTCTGTTCTGATACAAGCAGCGAAGTAACGGAAGTGGTCAACTACTAAAGGTAAATCTGCATGAATGGTTTCTCTTATAGGCTTACCGTTATCAATCGTTTCAACAGCAGCCAGATACATCAAGTTTTGTTCGATAATATCGGCAATTTTCAATAAAATATTACTTCTGGTAGTAGCCGAAGTTTTCGACCAAGTTTTAAATGCTTCGTGTGCTGCATCCAAAGCTAATTCAACATCTTCTTTCGTAGAACGAGCTACTTTCGCAATCGCTTTTGCATCAATCGGAGAAGTGTTCTCGAAGTATTGCCCATTGATAGGTGCAACCCACTTGCCGCCGATAAAGTTTTCGTACTGATTTCTAAAAATTGGTCTTGCTACAAGATTGTCGGTATTTACGCTCGCTGTTACAGGAGCTTCTGCTTCAAGATTTGCCATGATTTTATTAAAGTCTTTATTGATTGATTTATTTTATACAAATTTATCTTGAATTGTTACAATAAGTGTTTACTTTTATATCACAAAACTTGACGATAGTATCATTGTATTTTTCAGCCATAATTTTGAATTATTACTATAAAATTGATGATAGTATCATAAAAATTGACAATTGTATCTTTGTATAATTAAATAATTGCATCAAGCGTTTGATATAATTATTATTGTATAGATTGTTAATCAACCATTGAATAACATTTAACATTAGAGTTCAATCAAAAACAAATGAAACAGATTCATAAGCCCCAATCGCCAGCACTCAAGCCGATAAAGGATTTAACGACACTCGTAGAGAACCGTACTGTTTACTCATTAGATAATTTTGAACTAAATATTTTCGAGACACATCAACGCAGTGAAGACGTTCGCTTGAAGTTTAATAGTTTTGTGCTGACGACCATGTTTCGGGGAAAAAAAGTTATGCACTTGTTCGATAAACAAGGCTTTGAGTACCTCCCGGGCGAATCTGTTATTGTGCCAGCGGATGAAGAAATGAAAATTGATTTTCCAGAAGCCGACTTTTCGAATCCCACACAGTGTATGGCTTTGGCAATTAAGAGTGAGCAGATTAAAGAAACTATCAATTTACTGAACGAGAAGTATGCTAAAGTAGAGGAGAACGATTCTTGGAAAATAGATTTAGATACTTTTCATTTAAAAAATTCTTTAGAAGTAACCAGTACCATCGACCGCTTGGTGAAAGTATCCACAGAAACCAATTCGGCAAAAGATTTATTTGCCAATTTTATGATTAATGAATTATTAATCAGATTGATGCAAACGCAAGCAAGAGTATTGATTGTGGATAATTATAAAAAATACGCCAATACAAACCGCTTTGCTTTTGTGGTGCAGTACATCAAAGAACACATTACCGAAAAGCTAAGTATCGAAAAACTCTGTGATTTGGCTTGTATGAGTAAACCCAATTTTTTCAGACAATTTAAAAGAGAACTCGGCATTACGCCCGTTGACTTTATCAACCAAGAAAGAATCAAAATCGCCAAAGAATTATTGGCTGAAACCCGAAATGATATTAGCGACGCTTGTTTTAAAGCTGGCTTTGGAAGTACCAATTACTTCTTTATTATTTTCAAAAAACACGTAGGGGTTACGCCCGGGAAATTCAAAGAATTATGTATGCTGTCGGGCGGAAGAGGTTTGGTGAATATTACTCCAAAAATGGTTGGGTAGCCTTATATTCATTACTCATATAAAAAAGGAAGAGCGGTCAAAGTTTTCATTTGACCGCTCTTCCTTTTTATAAACAATCGCTTTTGTTGGCTATAAATGGATGAAGAAATCTTCTTTACTTCTTCTTACTTTTTTAGCAGATGCCAAAAAGTCTTTTTCAACATCACGATAACCCAATGGCATCAATAAAACACTTCTTAAACCTTTTTCTTTCAAGCCCAATAATTCATCTAATGCTGCTGGGTTGAAACCTTCCATTGGAGTAGCGTCAACGCCTTCGCTTGCAGCGGCAACCAAGCCAGTTCCTAAAGCAATATAAGCCTGACGAGCCGCCCACTGATAATTTTCTTCGGCACTACGGTTTAAAATTCCTTCAAAATTTGCTCTGAAACCTGCTAAAGATTCAACAGAAACGCCTCTTTCCGAAGCAATTTGAGCCATATAAGTATCTACTTTTTCTTTTGTTACGTTGTCCCAAGCGGCAAAAATTAATAAATGCGACGATTCTACAATTTGTGGCTGATTGTAGGCAGTCGGCTGAATTTTACTTTTTAGTTCTGGATTATCAATCACAATTACATTGAAAGGCTGTAAACCTAATGAAGAGGCTGACAAACGGATAGCTTCTAAAATAGTATCTACTTTTTCTTGAGGAACTATTCCTCCAGTCATTCTTTTTGTGGCATAACGCCAATTTAGGGTTGTTAATATGCTCATGTTTTGATGTCGTTAAATTAAGTACTTATACATTTAATGTAACAACATTTAATTGTATTTTAGTTCAACATCCATCAAAAAAAGAGCAGATTCCCGAAGAAATCTGCTCTAAATGGTATTAAGTTCTATAAATCATATAGATTATACAGGAAATACTGATGAGTAATAACCCACAAAACGCCAAAGTTCCTGTACATCATCGCCCAAAACTGGATAAGGAGCATAATGCTCGTTGGTTGATTTTAGTACCAAAACATTCATTTCTGTTAAGTAATTGAATACTTTTTTTAGTACAATGCCTTCGCTGCGAGTGACCACTACACAAACAGTTCCGTCACGCACCGTTTTCCAGTTTTCTATATATTCTGCAAAAACCAATGAACCTTCTTTCAAAGGCAACATCGAATCGCCCTGTATCGGAAATACTCGGTACTTTTTGTCTTTTGCCAAAAATGGTACATTGAATACAGGCAAATTGCTGATGTACTCCAAATCGCCATAGCCATTTACATAGCCAGCCACAGCCTTGATGGGTACATACTCGATGTTATCCTCATTGTCGGGGCTGACGGTCGTTGTAAGAATCCTCAACTTTTCTTCTTGTTTCGGAAAAGCAGGTTTTATCGAAAGGTCTTCTTTCAATAATTCATCAATACTTACTTTAAAATATGCCGATAATTTTACTAAATCTCCATAGCGAGGCTCTGCTCTTCCGCTTTCATAAGAGCCAAGTGTAGATTTTTTAATCATTAATTCATCAGCCATTTTCTCCTGTGAAACCTTACCTTCAAGGCTTTTGCGTAAAAATTGTAGATTTTGACTAAAAAATGTATCCATATATTTGGTTTTTAATTTTTATTTTGAGTAAATTTAGTAGATAAATTGCAAATATTACTAAATGTAAAAATATAAAATTTAGTCAAATATTCAAAATGAATACTTTTTTTAATCAAGAATAATAAAATACGTGATTGTTTCCTTTTTTTGAACGATTTGATTCCAATATATTATGAAACCGAAAACAAAACTTTTTACTTCATACGACTTAATCAAAGCCATTGAAAGAGCCGCTCATTTTATTGACGCAGGAAATCACCAAGTGATACAAGACAAGTCGGAAGTATTGCCTGATAAAAAAGGTTATAGAGTAACGATTAAATATCACTCTTTCGCCCGCAATTAAAAGCTTGGTTCTATTGAACCCAGTTACCAATATTTCTACTTTTTTGATGGGATTTGTTTAACCTCTATGTCTATCAGTAGAGTCCTTCGGCAAGCCGAAGGACTCGAATTCTGTTGGAGGAAAACATTTTATCAAAAAATAATCTATTTCAGCATGAAAGCTGTTGTGCTTTGAGTAATTTTCTATGAAGAAAACAATCAACAAACAGCCCTTTTTTATGAAACATATTGTTTTATTATTGACTTATTGCTTTCTGAGCTTTTCGAGTATGGCTCAGGTTTTTGATATTGAAGGACATCGTGGTTCAAGAGGACTGATGCCCGAAAATACCATTCCAGCTTTCAAAAGAGCATTGGATTTGGGCGTAACTACGCTCGAAATGGATGTTTGTATTTCAAAAGATTTACAAGTGGTAGTTTCGCACGAGCCTTATATGAGTGCCTTGTATGTTTCAAAACCCGACGGCTCGCCCGTTACGAAAGAGGAGGAAAGTAATTACAATCTTTTCAAGATGACATACTCCGAAATCAAGCAATTTGATACTGGCAAACGTGGAAATGAAAGATTTCCTGAGCAGCAAAAAATGGCGGTTCACAAGCCTTTACTTGTCGAAACGATTCAGGCTTGCGAAGCTTATATCAAAGAAAAAGGTTTGCAACCCGTTCGCTACAATATTGAAATCAAATCAGAAGAAAGTGAGTACGGAATTTCTCAGCCCAAAACTGTTGAAGTATTTTCCGACCTCGTTTACAAAGTAATTATCCGCCACTTACCCGCCGACCGTGTGATTTTACAAAGTTTTGATTTCAACGTTTTGAAATATTGGCATTCACAAATCTTGAATAAGCAATATCAAAATATCGCACTTTCGGCATTGGTTGAAAAATTAGATGCCCAAGCTACTTTTTCGGCTTTAGGCTTTTTGCCAAGTTATTATAGTCCTTACTTTAAAATTCTTACGAAAGAAGAAGTACAATTTTGCCATGATAAACAGGTAAAAGTAGTGCCGTGGACGATAAATACCGTGGAGGAAATGAAACAAACCAAAGCCCTTGGCGTTGACGGACTCATCAGCGATTATCCTAATCGAGCTAAAGATTTATAATTTTTTAAAGATTTTTTTACTGAAAATCAAGCAAATAGCTCGTCTCTGTTTGCATTCAAAGTTCTGTATGTCAAAATTTTAGATTAAAAATCGTTATAAGATTAACTAAAAACTCCTCATTACAAACTCCTCACTCTTCATTTACACCATTTGGGTACTTATTTTTTTAGTCTTAAATTTGTAACCATTGTATAAGGTTAAACAATTTGGTTATGAGTGAATACTTAACGTTAGCAGAAGCATCTGAACTAATAGGAAAAAGCAAAGAAACCTTGAGAAGGTGGGACAGAGAAGGAAAATTATCTGCCATTCGTGAGCCAATGAGTAATTATAGGTTATATAAAAAAGAGGAAGTAGAGGCTTTGTTTGCGGCTTTTGTTGCCCAAGACATGAATGAAGAAGTATCTAATTTTGTGGAAGCCGAACGAGATTATACCGTTTTAGAGCTTTTTGCAGGTGCAGGTGGTTTGGCTGTGGGCATGGAAAAAGCAGGGTTGAAATGCGTAGCTCTGAACGAAATTGATAAATGGGCTTGCCAAACGCTTCGTAAAAACAGACCAAACTGGAAAGTATTAGAAGGTGACATCAAGGCTTTTGATTTCTCGGAATATCATAATAAAATAGATGTTGTCACGGGCGGATTTCCCTGTCAGGCATTTAGTTATGCTGGGAAAAAATTGGGTTTGGCTGATGCACGAGGAACACTCTTTTATGAATTTGCCAGAGTAGTCAACGAAGTGAATCCTCCGATTTGTATTGGCGAAAATGTTCGTGGTTTATTGAGCCACGAAGGCGGCAAAACATTGGAAGGTATGATTTCTATTTTAGATGAAATTGGCTACAATGTTGTACCTGTACAAGTGCTGAAAGCCATTCATTATAAAGTACCACAAAAGCGTGAACGCTTGATTTTGGTAGGTATCAGAAAAGACATTGAACTGCAATACGAGTATCCGAAGCCGTATAAAAAGGTATATAATTTGCGTGATGCCTTGAAAAAAGGAGAATTGTTTGATAGTCATGTACCAAAATCAGAAGGAGCGAAGTACCCAAAAAGTAAAAAAGAAGTCTTGGATTTAGTGCCACAAAAAGGCTATTGGCGAGATTTACCACTGGAAATTCAGAAATCTTTTATGGGTGGAAGTTTCCATTTGGGCGGAGGAAAAACAGGTATTGCCCGAAGAATCGGTTGGGACGAACCTTGCCTGACGCTGACTTGTAGCCCTGCTCAGAAACAAACTGAAAGATGTCATCCAGAAGAAACTCGTCCGTTTACTGTGCGTGAGTACGCTCGTATTCAGACTTTCCCTGACGATTGGCAATTTGAAGGTTCAATTGCACAACAATACAAGCAAATTGGTAACGCTGTCCCTGTGAACTTAGGACGAGAAGTCGGTTATTCAATCGTTAAGTTTTTAAATCAGTATTATAGTTTATCAAAACCCAAGTAATAGCCATAATTTTCGGCTGTAATTTGGTCTAAAATACTTCTTTCAGAAAGTACAGTTTCGGCTTTAATTTCATCCAAAGCCGAGTTTTCAATTACTTCTTGATTGTTTTCGATAGAAGAAAGATAATCTTCAATGGCAAGAGGAAGTACTTTATATAATTGATAAAGTGCATCTTCTTGTCCTGAAAGTAAAGCATAAAATTGGTCGCCCGAAATTTTATATACTCTGCTGTGTCCGTACTCTTTTCCATTGATTTCGCCCGTCCATCTTTCGTTGAAACTTCCCTTTGCTAAAATCTGAACCCAATAACATTTAGCTTGTTTGTAGCTATCGGCGTAGCGAGCCAATTTCTGAAACAAACTCTCAGCCGAGCTACTATTCATGGTATTATGTTTGTTTTTGATGTCGGCAAAAAGGCTATTGTCTTTTGCTTTTATATCAAAACCACTCAGATTTCCAACCTCAAAACCCTCGATACCACCCAAAATTTGTTCGTGAAAAGTACCGATTGAATTGTTGAAAGACTTATCAATTTGGCGTAAAACTTCTGCTTGAATCAGGCTTTCTTCATCAATACTATTGAATTTTGCATCAAAAGTAAGTTTGATGCTATCGACTTTATTGTTGTAAAAATTCTTTTTTGAAACGTTACTTTTTGCCTTTAAATAAGCAGTATGAAGATTAGCCACACAGCGAAGTAGGTGTTCGTCTGAGATAAAAGCTACATATTTATTTTCCATATTGGGTCATTTGAGGTTGAAAAATGTCCTCAACAAAATTACTAATAATAGAACGGGGTTTCGTAAAATCATTGAAATTTTACGAAACCCCGTTCTGATATAGGCTTTGAATATTTACTTTTGGAAAAATAGTAATGGTAATTTTCCTGCTTGAACGAAGTGTTTTGTAACACTATCGTTGAAAAGTTTATCTAAGAATGGCTTTTCGTGTACCGCCAAAAGTAAAACATCGGGTGGCTGGTTTTTGATATAAGTTTCTAAGCCATCAATGATTTCTGCACGACTAAGTGTAATAGCTTTTAGTCCTTCGTGTTGAAACTTATCTTCTAACAAATGAATCATTTCTTGAATAGAATGTCCGAGATTCATTTCAAAATAATCGTGAATATGAACGGCTTTGAGTTGCGTACCCAAGGGTTTGGTGAAACTATAAATTCTTTGAATAGCGTCTATTTCATCGCCTTGAAAATCAGCGGCGTATAAAATATTTTTAGGATAATTGAAAGAAGCGTCTTCTGGAATTACCCAAACTGGGCATTGTGCCAATTTCATTACTTGCTGTGCATGAGTACCCAACCAACGATCCAGAATTGTACCTGCACCTTTTGTTCCCATCACAATCATATCGGCTTTGATAGAATTGGCAATATTGACAATTTTATCAGCCGCCAAGCCGTACTCTACTCGTTGGCTTACTCTTTCGGGAGCTAAACCTGTTTTTTCAATAAATTTTACAGTGAAGTTTTGTAAAGCTTGTTCTGCTTCTTTTCTATTTCTTATGATAAAATCCTCTATTTCAGAAGGGAGCTGATATTCAGAAACAGTAGGAATGCTATATACATTTAATAAAATAATTTTTGCATTGAATAACTTCGCCAACATACCCGCATACTGTGCCGCATGGGTAGCATTATCACTAAAATCTGATGGGAAAAGAATCGTTTTCATATAACAATGTTTAAGATTTATGCTCGAAGTTCTTCTATTTTTTTGCAAGAAATTATGACGCTACTTTGATGAAAAAATGATATTTATCAGTAACCTATTGAACTATTCAAAGGTCTTGTCGCTTTCTTCCAATTGGTTGCAGATACTCATCATAAAATACCGACGAATATCTGTATGTTCGTGGATAAGAGCGTCGATAAGTGATTTTTCAAAAATCAGAAAAATGGAATGTTCCAATACTCTTACGGTATAAGGATGCTCTTTTTCTAAAAGCATTTCTTCTAAGCCCAAAAAGTATTTTTTGTTTTTAAGAACTTTTGTGTTTTTTTGTCCGTCCTTCAGTTCCACACTTCCGTCTTTGATGTAGAAAACATAATCAGGGTGTTGCCCTTTCCTATATAAAAAATCACCTTGTTTAAAACTTAACTGTATCCCACTGGATAGTATTATCTTTTCTGCGTCGTTCATGGTTGTTTCAAATTATTCTGCCGACAAGTTACCGCTTAGAACATTTTGCTGAAATGACTTTTATCAATGGCTTTATTGACAAATTTATTCCAGTTTTTTATGGCAGACCTTTTGCGAAGGTTGCGGCTCGTCAATTTGAAGATGAAATGGTGTTACTGTATCTGAATTAAATGCTTGATTCTGAATAATACTTCATTCTTAATCGTAAAGACTGCTGATTTTTAGGAGTTTATCCGAACGTAAAATCGTGATTTCACTTCCTTTGGTAGAAATAATTCCTTCTTCTTTAAATTCTGAAAGAAAACGAATAACAGTTTCTTTGGCTGTACCTACAATCGAAGAGAGGTCTTCACGAGAAATAGAAATTGAAAAATGTTCTGCTTTTTTATCGTCGTAAGTATTTTTTAAGAGCAGTAAAGCCTCCGCCAAACGTTCACGAACTGGCTTCATCGCCAAATGCACCAGTTTATCTTGTGTATCACCAAGTACTTTTGCCAACATTTTCATCAAATCACTGGCTACTTTTACGTTGGTATCTATCAAATGATTGAATTCTGAAATGGTAATAAAACAAGCCTGAGTATCGTCCAAGGCAATTGCCGAAGCACTGTATTTTGTATTTTCAATCAAAGAACGATAGCCTAAAGTATCGCCTTTTTTTACCAGTCTGATTACCTGTTCTTTACCATCAGAGCCTAAACGGCTTACTTTTACTTTGCCATCAAAAATGCAGAAAAGTCCTAATGGACGATTGCCCTCGTGGAAAATCACCTGCCCTTTTTTATAAACATTAAAGCATTTGTTTTCGCTAAGTTGGCTAAGTTCGTCGTGTGTACAGTTTTTGAAAAGAGATGAATGTCTGAATTCGCAAGTATTACAATTAGGGTTCATGGGCTATATCATTTTAATATTATCACCGAAATTGCTCGTTTATATTTCTTTTGTAAATGACTTTTATCAGTTTTAAAAATCTCCTTCCTCATATTTTAATCAACCACTGGATATGAACTTTGATAGACCAAAAACCTAAGCCTTTACAATTTCTTTATTTTCTTGCTTTGAATTGGCTTGGGGAACTCATCAAATGCCATCCTTTATGATTGCTACCGAAACTACGCAACTCTGTTTCCACTGTGGAAACGAATGCCCCGACGACCATATTCATCTGGAAGAAAAGTACTTTTGCTGTGACGGCTGTAAAACGGTTTATCAGATTCTCGACCAAAATAATCTCTGTAATTATTACGACCTTGATAAAAATGCAGGCAATACACCACAAATTGCCCGTTTCGATTTCTTAGATAATCCAGAAATTGCCAAATCGCTGTTAGATTTTCAGAACGAAAATATCTCGAAAGTAACCTTCTATATTCCTACCATTCATTGTAGCTCTTGTTTGTATTTACTCGAAAATTTGTATCGTCTTCACAAAGGCATTGAACGCTCGCAAGTAGATTTTTTGAAAAAACAAGTAGCCGTTACTTTCAGAAATGCTAAAAGTGAAAGTGCTGATGATGAAAGTATTAGCCTTCGTCAATTGGCAGAACTCCTCAGTTCGGTCGGCTACGAACCGCTGATGTCTTTGAATGATGTAGTGAAAGAAAAGCAAAAACCGACTTATCGGAAATTACTCACACAATTGGGGCTTGCGGGTTTTTGTGCAGGTAATATTATGTTGTTTAGTTTTCCGGAGTACTTGGGTTTGCAAGACAATACTTATAAGTTACTTTTTGGCTATCTCAACATCGTGCTGGCTACGCCCGTAGTGTTTTATTCGGGTTCGGGTTATTTTGAATCTGTGTATAAAAGCCTCCGAAAAGGAATTGTCAATATTGATTTCCCGATTTTACTGAGTATTCTGGTCGCTTATTTCAGAGGTATTTATGAAGTCGTTTTCAATCATGGTGCAGGCTATTTTGATTCGGTAACAGGACTCATTTTCTTTTTATTAATCGGGAAATGGTTTCAAGAAAAAACCTATCATTTTCTTTCTTTTGAACGTGACTATAAGTCTTACTTCCCTTTGGCGGTTACTCGTTTGGTGCATGGCAAAGAAGAATCTGTTTCGGTAAGTGCTTTGAAAAAAGGTGATAAAATTCTTATCAGAAATGGTGAATTAGTCCCTGCCGACTCGCTTTTATACCGTGGCGATGCTCAAATAGATTACAGTTTTGTAACGGGCGAATCTGCTTTGGAGGAAAAGAAAATCGGCGATTTCCTTTACGCTGGCGGACGACAAGTAGGCGGAACGATTGAAATGGAAGTATTGAAAGAAGTATCACAAAGTTATTTAACACAGCTTTGGAACAATGATACTTTTCAGAAAGAACAAGACAGTCGGATTAAGTCTTTTTCAAATTTAGTAGGCAAGTACTTTACTTTTGGGGTTTTGACTTTGGCATTTTCAGTGGCAACGTATTGGTATTTTCAAGATTCCAGTAAATTGTTGAATGCCTTTTCTGCGATTTTGATTATTGCTTGTCCTTGTACTTTGTCTTTGAGTTATCCATTCGCTTTAGGAAATGGGCTTAGAATTTTAGGAAAACATCATTTTTATTTAAAAAATGGAGAAGTAATCGAAACGTTGGCCAATTGCGATACCGTGGTATTTGACAAAACGGGTACTCTTACTACTTCTGAAGGTTCAAAGGCACAGTTTCATGGCAAACGCCCGCTTTCCTTGTTTGAAGAAATGATGGTAGTTTCGTTGGCACATAATTCTTCGCACCCAGTTTCACAAAAAATCAAAGAATTGTCGCACGATAAACATTTCTTAGAGATTGAAAACTTTCAAGAAATCACTGGAAAAGGCATCGAAGGAAATTATCATGGACATTACCTAAAATTAGGAGCAAGTACTTTTGTGCATCCAGATTTAGAAGAAGAGCAAGCAATTTTTACAGCTTCGGTTGCACACCTTTCGATTGATGGCAATTATTTAGGCTATTTTGCTTTGCCGAATCATTATCGTAAAGGAATTGATGAAACGATTTTGACTTTGGGTAAAAATTACACTATTTATTTACTTTCTGGCGATAATCAGAATGAAAGAACGCAGTTGGAAAATTGGTTTCCTAACAAAGAAAATCTTCATTTTGAATGTAGTCCACAAGATAAATTGGCGTTCATCAAAAAATTACAAAGCGAAGGCAAAAAAGTAGTGATGATTGGCGACGGACTCAACGACGCTGGAGCTTTGAAACAAGCAGAAGTTGGTATTGCCGTAACCGATGATACTTTGAATTTTACCCCAATGAGTGACGCCATTATTGCGGCAGAGCAATTGAAACAGATTCCAGCATTTATGAAGTATAGCCAATTTGGCTTAAAATTGATTCGTTTCAGTTATGTGTTTTCGCTGATGTACAATTGTATAGGTTTGACCTTTGCCATTCAAGGGACGCTTTCACCGATTGTAGCAGCGGTGTTGATGCCACTAAATTCTATAACTCTGGTCGGAATTGCTTCTATCGGAATGGTTTGGAAAGGCAAAAGAATGTTTAAAAGCGAATAAATTTGTAGATAATCCATAAAACTAAAAAGACTAAGCCTTCATTTGTGACAAGGCTTAGTCTTTTTGTTTTGTAGCAATTTCTCCGAAAAGCCCGATTGTCGGTTCAAAACCTATTATTCTCCTGTCAAATTTTTTCAATTACAGCACTAATCACAGAATCTCTGTTTTTCATCACTTCTTTGGCTCGCTTATTTTCAAGATTAAAGAATTATTTCAGAGCAAAATTGGCATAGTTTATGTACGTTTAAATTCTGTGTTGAGTGCTTAAATACTCATTTTGATAAAACTAATAAAAGAAGACCAATCGGATTTTTAGTTTTTCACGTAAGTATCCTCATTATTAGCCAAATACAATTTTCAAAGATTTCGATGAACCAATTTTTTAGAAAATAATATGATAAATTAAAAAACAATTTCTTTTCTTAAATTGTTTTTTCTGCATTTGTTTATAATATTTAACTTTTAGTAAAAGTGGAGTATCGTGTTTAATCTATCCAAACTTTAATAAAATCTTGAAATTATGTTTGAAAATACCTCGGTCGATTTAGTTACTTTAAAAAAACGAGCCTATAATTTACGTTGGGCAACTCTTCCAGAGGGAGTAATACCACTCACAGCCGCCGACCCTGATTTTCCTTGTGCCATAGAAATCACCGAGGCAATTAACCGCTACATCAAAGACAGATATTTAAGTTATGGCCCGCCTGATGGTTTACCCATTTTCAAAGAAAGTGTAGCGACATTTTTTCAAGATAAAAGAGGCGTACCTGCAAATCCACAATATATTTTTCCCGTAGATAGTGCAGCTTTTGGAATATATGCCATTTGTAAAGCATTTTTAATGCCCGATGACGAAGCAATAATTTTCGACCCTGTTGATTTTTTATTTAGGTATTCTATCGAAACACTCGGAGCAACTGCCGTACCTTTTGCCATTCCTGCGGGAACAGAGAAAGTCGATTTTACCGCTTTAGAATCACTTATTACCCCAAAAACTCGCTTAATCTGTTTGTGCAATCCTTTGAATCCGACAGGAAAAGTATTTACAAAAGAAGAGTTAACCCAGTTGGGAACGATTGCTTGTAAGTATGATTTAACGATTCTTTCGGATGAAATTTGGAGTGATATTGTATTTGCTCCACATACTTATACAAGTATTGCTTCGTTGGATGAAGCCATCAGAGAACGCACCGTTACGGTAACGGGTTACAGTAAATCTTATGGTTTGGCAGGCTTGAGAATCGGTGCGGTGATGACTTCCAACCAGAAGCATTTTGATAGATTAATGAGAGCGTCTTTACATCAATCTACCGTACATGGGGCAAATATTATAGGGCAAATAGCGGCATGTACTGCCCTAAATGAATGTCAGGATTGGTTAAAAGCTTTTGTAGCACATTTGTATCAAATGCGAAACCTCTGTGTAACGGAACTCAATAGCATCAAAGGCGTAAATTGTATCGCACCAGAAGGTTGTTATGTAGCTTTTGCCAATATTCAGCAGACTGGCAAAAGCAGTAAAGAAATACATGAATTACTGTTGAACCAAGCCAAAGTGGCGGTAGTACCCGGCTTAAAAGAGTGGTTCGGAGAAGGAGCAGATGGGCATATTCGCCTCAGTTTTGCTACTTCAAATGGAATACTTTCACAAGCTTTATCACAAATTAAAAACACTTTGAACTTATTATGAAAAAAGTAGTAATCATTGGCGGTGGGGTTGCTGGCTTGTCGTTGGGACTCTTGTTGAAGAAAAATAATTTTGAGGTTGTTATTAGCGAGAAAAATGCTAAAATGACATCAAGAGGTCATGCCTTTTTGATGCACATCGACGGCTGGTCTATTTTAGAAGAACTAAAAGAAGGATTAGATATTCCGCTACCCGGAGAAGAAATAGGTGTATTTTGCTTGAATAATCAAAACGGAGTACCTATCAAAAAACAAAAGCTGAATTTATGGAGATGTATTAAACGCAGAGATTTAATTCAATTTCTGTATGATTTATTTCCAGCCGAACAGCTTAAAGGTGGGCGTGCGTTTTCACATTTTATCTATGAAAATGATAAAGTTGTGGCAGCGGTCTTTCAAAATGGAGAAGTAGAGTATGGTGATATATTTGTAGGTGCTGATGGGGCCGGTTCGGCGGTGCGTGAAGCTACCATTGGCCCAGTACCTTTTACAGCAATAGAAGTAAAAGAAGTAGTTGGTATTAGTAGCCATGAAAAATTAGGAGAAATCTATCAGAATGTTTTCACTAAGTTTCAGTACCAAAACAAAGGGCTTAGTTTTGGAATGATTCCTGTTTCCAAAAAAGACTTTGTTTGGTTTATGCAATACAGTGTAAAGGATGGAGACTGTAATCAGGCTTGTACTCCTGAAGAACTAAAAGCATTTTGTGAATATCAATTAGCTGATTTTCCGCCAGTAGTAGCGGAGTTGTTATCTAATAATGACTATAAGACAAGCTACATTTGGAATACTCGTGATTTTGGTTTGCTTCCAAAATTTCATCATAAAAATGTAGTTTTCATTGGTGATGCAGCACATTTGGCATTGCCATTTACAAGTGCTGGCACAACTAATGCTATTTTAGATGCCCATAAACTAACGGAGCAATTACTCATTCATGAAGATTGCGAGGCGGCATTTACGCAGTTTTATGATGACAGAAAAGAATCTATCGAAAAACATATCAATTTAGGACGAGAACTGAAAGAACTTTTCGTAAATCCATCGCTTACAGATAATGAAAAGATGGTAGTTCCATTGATTTCTAAAAAGATAGATGAAGACGCTCGTTTTGAAAAACTCATTGATGTTCAGTACTTTACCGACCCAATTTGCTCTACTTGCTGGGTAGTTCAGCCGTTATTGAGAAAGCTCAAACTGGAATATGGAGCGTACTTTAATATTGAATATCGTATGGGAGGATTGCTACCTTCTTGGGACGATTTCCAAAGAGGAGCAATCAGTAAGCCTTCGGATGTAGCACCACATTGGGAGGAGGTTTGTCTTCTGCACGGGATTCCTTTAGATGGAGATATTTGGCTTGAAGATCCGCTACCTTCGTCGTATCCTCCTTCGATTGCCTTCAAAGCGGCTCAAATGCAAGATGCTGATTTGGCGGTTTTGTTCCTGAGAAGAATTAAAGAAATGCTCTTTTTAGAGAAAAAAAATATTGTTGATTTAGATTATCTCGAAAAAGCAGCTTTTGAAGTAGGGCTTGATTCCGCCAGATTTCTCCGTGACTATGAAAGTACTGCCGAAATAGCATTTAGAGAAGATTTAATCAAAGCTCAAGATATGCAAGTGGGCGTTTTTCCGACCCTAATTTTTACCAATAAAAATAACGAACAATTGGTAAGTAAAGGGTATCAAGAGTATGAGTATCTTGAACAAATCATTCATGAATTAGTACCAAACGCAAAGAAAAGAATCATCAATTCAGACCCTATGTATTTGTTTGGTAACTTCTCGACGATGACCAACAAAGAGTACTCATTTTTGAGTAATACTTCAATGGAAGAAACAGAAAACATTTTACTCGATTTATATACAAAAGGTTATGTAGATAAATATGAAAGTAAAAACGGAATTATCTGGAAAAGTAAATTAGCCATTTATTAGGTATCATAGCACACACCACAGAGTCTGCTTTGTGAAGTATCTTTTACTTTACAGGCAGACTTTTTTTATGAATATCCCAACAGAATCTCTCTTTTTTTATCAGTAAAACAAATAGTGAATGCAACCAATATTTTTACTCATAAAATACAAGAAGCCTATCAAATAATATTAATCATCCTCAGCCTATATGCTGACTTTTGTCATATTTTAAGCCTTTCAGTTGCTATAATTTTGTAAAAAAATATATATTATGGCAATTTTAATTTTCTTCGTAGCACACTGGTATTTATCTCTTTTTTCACAGACTTTCTTCTTACATCGTTATGCAGCACATCAGATGTTCACGATGTCGAAAGGTTGGGAGAAGTTTTTTTACTGGTTCACTTTTGTTACACAAGGCTCATCTTTCTTGAGTCCGAAAGCTTATGGTATCATGCACCGTTTGCATCACGCTTATGCTGATACTGAAAAAGACCCACACTCTCCAAGTTATTCTGATAATCTTTTCGACATGATGTGGAAAACAAAGGATTATTATAATGCTGTTTTAAACGACCGTGCTGGCATCGAACCGAAATTTTTAAAGAATGTCCCTTACTATGCTTTAGTAGAAAAGTTGGGAGACAAATGGTTTGTTAGAATTGCTTGGGGTACATTATATACACTTTTTTATATGAAGTTTGCTACCCATACTTGGGAATATGCTTTGTTGCCGATTCATTATTTAATGGGGCCAGTACATGGAGTAATCATCAACTGGTTTGCTCATAAATATGGTTATATCAACTTCAAAGTAAATGATACTGCCAAAAACTTATTACCATTCGATTTCTTGATGATGGGCGAGTCTTATCACAACAATCACCATAAATTGGGTGGAAGAGCCAACTTTGGTATCAAATGGCATGAATTCGACCCTACTTATCCAGTTATTTTGGTCTTGAATTTACTGCACATTATTAAGCTGAAACGTAATAATGATTTGAATTATATGTAAAATCAGTTGTGAGTTAGTGAATTGTGAGTTAGTGATTTTAGTTAAAGCCTCTAACTCACAATTTACTAACTCACAACTAACTATCACTCAATCGCAATTAAAATGGACTTTGAAGCAAAAACTTTTACGCTTGGGGAACAAATTACTCCTGAACAAAAAGCGTATTTCGACCAATATGGATTCCTACATTTTAAAAATTTTATCAGTAAAGAAACCGTAGAAGCTTTTAAAAAAGAGGCTCAGCGAGTAGAAAAAGAGTGGCTGGCGGCAGGAGTTGATAAAATAAATGGTATTCCTTTGAAATTCGGGAAAGACGAAAAAGGAAATCCTATGATTCAGCGTTTGTGTTTCCTGTCACAGCATAGTGCAATTTTACATGAGTATTTGCAAGACCCACGCTTGAAAGCTTTGTTGACATTAGTTCCAGATAATGCTAATCGCATCGGTGAAGATGAAAAAGACGGTTTGGTGTTCAATCATTATGTGAATGCTGATAATAGTAAATTTTCACAAATGGGATGGCATACCGACAGCCCAAGAGATTTATTTTTAGGGCAAAAAATCTTGAAGATGCTCAACGTCGGTACTCATTTAGATGACTGTCCGATGGAAAACGGAGGTTTGAGAGTACTTCCGGGTACGCACAAACTGAGCAAGATGAAAGTACTGTTTTTGAAAAAACAATTTATCGACCATAATCCAGATAAAAATGAAGTAGGACTCAACATCGAAGCAGGAGATTTGACAGTTCACGACGGCGACCTTTGGCATAGAGTAGAAGTATGTCCGTTTACAGGCGAAAAATCTCGTAGAAGAGTCATGTATTTTCCAATAGTTCAAGGAAAATATCAACCCAAAGATGAAAAGAGTAAAACACCATTTTATCATAAATTGGGTAAATTAGTGGTAAAATAGTTTTTTAGCTGTGAGTTATGAGCATTGAGCTTTTAGAAGTCATTGTTTTTTAAAGCTCGAAGCTCAAGGCTCATAACTCATTACTCAGATGAAAAAGAATTTAGAAACCCGTGCAGACATAGAACTCTTAGTAAATAGTTTTTATGATAAAATACGCCAAGACGCTTCAATTGGCTACATCTTTGATGAAGTGGCAAAAGTAAATTGGGAGAAACATTTGCCTAAAATGTATAGTTTTTGGGAAATGATTTTGTTCAATAAAGAAGGCTACGACGGTCACCCATTGCGTCCGCACCTAATTATCAATCAACAACATCCCCTAAATCCACATCATTTTGCTACATGGCTTGCTCTTTTTGACAATACGGTCGATGAACATTTTGAAGGCGAAAAAGCTAATGAAATCAAAACCAGAGCAAAAAATGTAGCCTTATCTTGGGCATTTAAAATTCATCATCTCAACAAAGCGGAATTATAGTCGAGTAAGGATATAAAATCAAAAAGCTCAGAAATTCGTTTCTGAGCTTTTTGATTTCTAATGAAATTATTTATGACTGAATTTAATTTAGAATTTAAACCCAGCACTCACATAGATTGTTCGCCCGTCGGCAGGCAACAAGCCCGGTCCAGGGTATCCGCCTGCTCTGCGGGTAAAGTAACGGGCATCGCTGAGGTTATTCACGCCTGCTTTTAGGTTATAATATTTCAAAAATTTAAAACTTGCCGATACGTCTTGCACCTGATAGGCTGGTATCAAACCTGTGGTAGCCGTCGCATTGGGTGAAGTGGTGTTACTGGCATCGGCATAAGCTCGCCCGATGTCGCTCAATTGCCAAGTGATAGAAAAGCCTTTTTTAGCATACGTAATTCCCCAACGGTTGATATGCCTTGGAGCATTTTCTACCTGTTTGCCAGCCAAATTCCCTTCTACGATTTGTCCATTTACTACCGATGTTGTCTTAAAATCTTGGTAGGTAGCGTCTATGTAAGCAATAGAAGCAAAAAAGGATAATCTACCAAAGGGCGATTGTTTAAAAATAGCCGTGATTGGGTCAAATTCGATATAGCCTTCAAAGCCTTGGCTTACGGAGCGTCCTAAATTACTGCGAAATTGATAAGTGCCTCCAGTGGCGTTAGTTCTACTAATTGTACCGATGCGGTTGTTATAACTGAGGTAGAAATAGTCAAGGTCGAATCGTAAGAAATTTTTTACCTTACCTCGGTAGCCCAAGTCGAAATTATAGCCTCGTGCATCTTGTAGATTTTCGTCGATTACGTCTGTGGTGGCTGGTGGCGTTAGGTCTGAAATAAGTACAGGGCGGTAAGCCTGCGAAATATTGGTATAAAATTCTGTTTGCGGACTCACATGGTATTCTGCTCCTGCTCCCAACAAAAAGAAAGTGCGGGTACGAGTCAGAGGGGTTAAGTTTGTCGGAACGCCATTGCTACTATTGAGTTGTCCTTCCATTTTCGACTCAATGTGTTCGATTCTTGCACCAGCCGTTAGTAAGAATTTTGGACTAAAACGCATGATATTTTCAACAAAAGCTGCCTGATTGGTATTCGTAAAATCAAGATTTCGAGCAAAATCACCTTCTGCCAAATTAAAATCCATCTGGCTATTAGCCGTGCCTTTACCAAGTTGCTTACGGTCTATATGTCCTCTAAAATACCTTAATCCAGTAGCCAGTGTATTGTTGAAACCCCATATTTTATAGTCGGTCAATAAGCGTAATTCTGTGCCAAGAGTTGTATAAAAATCACGGTCCACTTGTCGGTTACTGCTGAGATTATCGGCTGTGTTAATAGCGGCTACATTACCCACGCTGTTGCGTTCGGCAATGGTTGAAAAAACTTTCCAACTGAGTTTTGTTTTGGTATTAAATACATACTCGGCGTGTATCGACGGAATAAACCAAGGCGTACTAAACCAATTGCGGCTTCTGAGGCTTTGTCTTGGATTTTGTGCAAATTGTGCATCGGTTAGCCCACCTGCCTGCTGAAGGGCGGTGTTCATATACGTGGCATCAAACCCTATTTTGAGTTTGTTGCTAAGAGCATAACTGAGTTCTATATGAGCGTGGTCGGTATTAAATTGGCTATTTTCTCGCCAGCCATTGCCAAGGCGTTTTTGATAATAGGCAGTGTAGCTCAATCGACCTTCTGTGCCACCAATGTAATTGAAGCTACTGAATAAGCCATTACTTCCTACCGTATTTTGCGATTCTACGGTGATTCGGGTTGAAATATCGGGTTTGCGAAGAACAAAATTGAGTAATCCTCCAAATTGTGAGCCATATTGTAGCGAAGAAGCCCCTCGTACAAGTTCTATTTTCTCGACAATCTCCATTGGTGGCGTATAATATGCCTCCGGATAGCCCATAGGGTCGGGTGTAATATCGTAGCCGTTCATGCGAATATTAAACTCCCATGACCTGTTAGGGCTAAGTCCTCTTGATGCCACCCCCAGTTGTACGCCAGAACCATCGTTTTCCCAAATCGAAATCCCTGGCGTGCGACTAAATATTTGTCGGCTGTTGTTCATCGCTAAATTAGCATTCAAGTGAGCTAATTGTATCACTTCATTTTTTTTAGCTGCATTGATGCTAAAGCCCTCTACCTCAGCTAAATGCTCGTTTCCTTTGAGCATTCCATTGGCAGTTACAGCTACATCTTGCAAGGTTTCACTGTACTCGTTTAATACAAAACTTGCCTCTTGTTCAGTAGCTGTATTCACAGTTTTTTCTTGGGTTTTATAGCCTACACTCGAAACCACAACGGTATAAACGCCAGTTTTTAAAGAATTAATGGCATACACGCCATTGGTATTCGATTGCACACCACGGACAGTCCCTTTCAATACTACACTTACACCAGCCAAAGGATTGTGATGCTCATCTGTAATTTTTCCAGAAATACTCGTAATTTTTTGACCAAATAAAGAAGCTTGAATAATCAATAATACAGCAACCGTATTAAGAAGTTTCATATTTTAAAGAATTATTTATAAGTAAAAAGAAGTTTTTTGTTTTTAAATTATTGATTATCAGTAATTTAAAAAATGATAAATTTTGAAGGATACTCAATGAATATGCCCATACAATCGTAACTTTCTATTTTGTGTTACTTGTCGATACAAAATTAGGAAGGGATTCAGAATATTCTTATTTTTATTTAGAATAAGTTTAAATAAAACTTATTAAAATTGTTTATGATAATTATTAATAAATCTTTGGTTGAAGGCTTATGGTCAAGATTTATGGAGACGGAGATGTTTTAAGTGTAAAAATAAATCATGAAGGTCACTTCTTACTCAAACCCTTTCTTCCAAATAAAACCATCTAAAACATAATGAGTTACTTGTGGAAGAGCTAACAAAGGAACGAAGAAAGATAGAGCACTTGTTGAAAACGAAGTAGGTAAAAAATATGCCCAAGAAAAAAGTGTATCGTAGCTCCGCCACTGGGTTGCGTCCCAAATAGCTTCTTCAAAATAGGCAATCAAAACAATGATAACAATGAAAAACAATACTCCATTCTTACTAAATATAAGCCTACTAAATCCTTTTACTTGCCCTTTTCTTTTATGAAGGTCAAACCAAATTAAGCACATATACGGAACGCCATGAGCTACTACATTCAGTATGGTAAAGATTAAGTCGTTATTAAAATAAACAATCCCAAAATACCAAGAAGCCATTGTTCCTGCTATCAGTAAAATTCGAGGAATGTTTACTTGATGATTAAGCACACAGTAAGATTCCTTGAATAAGTATAGCACGATTAATCCAGCATAAATCCAATTAATAATTGATAAATATTGAGTGTTAGTAAATGAGTAAAAGTCTTGTTCTACAAACCAAAGAAATTCTCTTGGTGAATTCAAATGCCAATGGATTATCGGCAGAATAGTCGCTCCATAAATGGTGATTTCATCAAATAAATCTAAATATTTTGACTGATTATGTTGGCGATTGTACAAGCGAACAAATCCATATTGTTGCCTTATGAAGTGAAAAACAGCTAAATACGCTAAAATACGCCAAAACCATTCACTTCCGCCAAGCCAATAAATAGAGACAAAAACGAAATAACAGAGTAGGGGAGTCAGCGTATAGAGTATTCTATGTTTTTTAAAGCTTCCTGCATCAAAATAGGTTTTGAAAAGCATACTATGCACATGAGCTACATCTATCAATAATACAAAAACTACCCAAGCCCATAGGGGCGTTGTTTCATGGAAAAAATAAGATTGAGCAAAAACGAAAGCGAGTGCTAATGCCACAAAAGTTGGGGCAATGATGAACAATAAATCAGTCTTTGCGTTGGTAATCCAAGGTTGTTTTGTCATGAAATTGATAAGTATGGTAGTATTTCATTGGCTACTCGATTGCCTTGATAAAATGATTCTTCAAAAATAGAAATACCACTTAAATCGCTATGGGCAAAGAATATTCGATTATCAATATTTTGGGAAGCCAATTTTCGGTTTTCAGATGAAAGAAAGCCAAGTGTTGGAGCAATCATGCCATGTCCCCAAATTTTAAGATTAATTTCTTCAACTGTTGCTCTTATATTAGGATGAAAACTTTCTAAATCGGTCAAAATCTCCTCCGTCCATCCTTCATAAGTTTTCTGAATTGCCTCTTTACGTGCTTCCACGGGCGATTTATGCGATAAAGGTAAATAATAAGTGAGTACCCATTTATCAAGCTGCCGACTTACTTGTTGATGCGTGGCACTGATATAACCCAATGAAGTAGAATTGTATGCCACATTATCCCAACATAAAAAACCATCTCTTTCAATTGGCACTTTATTGACGGTAATATTGGCAACCAACCAAGGTGCGTATTGAAATGAATCAGTTGATATTTGGATGGATTCTTTTGGTAAAATTCGCTGATTGACGAATTGAGGCGTAGCCAAAATAATTCGTTGAGCTTTAATTTTTACTGAAACATTCTTGTTCCAATCGTAAGCGGTGGCTTCTACTCCGTCATTATTCCAATTTACTTGCGTTACCAGTGTTTTAGTCCTGATTTTATCTTTGAAATCGGTTGATAAGGCTTTTGCCAAAAAGTTGTTTCCTTCTGCCCAAGTCAATACTGCGTTAGTTTCAGCATTGTCAGCTTTTCCTCTTCTGGCGGCAAAATAATGAATACCTGCATAAGCAGAAGTATTTGTACTCGTGATACCATAATCATCTCTGCAACAATAATTGACGTACCAAAGTAAATATTCAGAATCAAAATGATGCTGACTCAAAAAATCAGTCATTGAAATAATATCTAATTGTCGATACACTTCATCTTTCGATGCCAAAGCCAAAGGAATATCAAAAGCCCAACGTCCATCAATTCCTTTTTCCTGACGGTATTGATTCATCAAAGCTAAAAAATCACTTATTTGCTTTCTGTCATTTTCTGAAATACCATAATTCGGGATTAATCCTTCTTGCCAACGTCCTTTCAAAAAAAGTCTTTCTTGTGGCGATTGACATAAATGATATTCATTGTAAATGGGTAAACCGTCTGAATTATAACCTGTTATGATATTGTGTTCTTCTAAGAATGTCAATAATTCTTTGTCTTCGTTATTAGGAATTGGTAAATAATGAGCAGCCCAAGGATAAGAGGTGGTTTCGTTTCGTCCTGCATCAGCGTTTCCGCCAATGTGGTCTTCTAAATCTACTAATAGAAAATTTTTATGACCAGCTTTGTGTAATTTCCGAGCGGCACTTAATCCAGCAATCCCCGTTCCTACTATTAAAATGGGTACTTCAATGATTTCTCCGCTTTGCTTTTCATCGCTTTTTTTAAGAATAGATAAGTTTCTTAATAAATGCCCTATTTGATGATTAGCTCCTAATATTCGTCCTTTAATGGTGGGTTTCACAGGGTTTAAAATTGCTTTTGTTCCCCAAGACAATCCGAAAATAGCTCCTAATCCAGCCAAAGAACGGAGTAAAAAAGTTTTACGTGTTAGCCTGTTGTTCATTGCACTTTTCCCCATTCTTCTTCAAAATAATGTACCAAAATCTGGTTATTCAATTTATTGGTTTCTGTCTGAACCGATTGCATATCTTTCGGAAAATACGCCATTTGTTTGAAAGAATCTTTGGTTAAAAATTTCAAATTTGGCACATACATTTCAGCTACATGAAATGCTGATTTTGAAGCTAAAACATAGCCCCATTCTCCAAATGAAGGCACATAACAATGATAAGGCTGCGTTTGTAGCCCGACCGACTGAAGCGTTTTATTGACACACCAAAATGATTTTGGAGCAACAAACGGCGATGTTGATTGCACCACCAAAATGGCTTCGTCACTCATTAATTTAGAAACTTCACGGTAAAAAGTATTAGTATATAATTTTCCAACGGAGAAATTAGAAGGGTCTGGAAAATCAATCACCACAAAATCAAATTGCTCATTCGTATTTCTTGCCCACTGAAAGGCATCTGTATTGATAACTTTTACTTTTGGATTCGTCAACGAACCTTGATTTAGCGAAGTAAGTAGCGGATTTTTTTTGAATAAATCCGTCATATAAGTATCCAAATCAACCAAAGTAATGTGTTGAATTTGAGGATATTTCAATAATTCACGCACCGCTAAACCATCTCCACCACCCAAAATCAATACTTTTTTAATGGTTTGTCGGCTTGCCATGCCCGGATGAACGAGTGCTTCATGGTAGCGGTATTCATCGGTTGAACTAAACTGTAAATTTCCGTTCAGAAATAATTTCAATTCTCGTTTATTCCGAGTTAAAATAATGCGTTGATAATGGCTTGATTTCGCAAAAATAATCTTATCCTGATACGCCATAGATTCCGACCAAGACATAATTTTATCGGAAAGTACAAAGCCAATCACTAATAGAACCAACACTGCCCAAGCGGATACTTTTAGGGCAATTTTATTCTTTAATTCATCCGAAAATTTATAACAAACAATTAAGGCAACAAGCGTATTGAAAACGCCAAAGAAAAATGAAGTACGAATCAAACCCATGTAAGGCACAAAAAGCAAGGGAAAAAGCACGGAAGCCAACAAAGCTCCGATGTAGTCGAAGGTGAAAACTTTAGAGACAATTTCTTTAAATTCAAACTTGCTTTTTTCTAATACTCGCATCAATAAGGGAATTTCTAAACCTACTAAAATACCCGTAAGACCGATGAGGAAATAAAGAATGATTCTGAAAGAGGCTACTTTATCGAATACCAAAAATAAAATTGATGAACTTGTTCCGCCTACTAAACCCACTAAGATTTCAATTTTCACGAACCAAGCCAATAATTCTTTCTCAACATATTTTGAGAAAAAAGAACCAACGCCCATCGAAAATAAGTAAACCCCAATAATAGTTGAAAACTGCGTTACGGAGTCACCCAACAAATAACTGGCGAGCGTTCCAGCGATAAGCTCGTAGATAAGTCCACAAGTAGCAATCACAAAAACGGCGAATAATAAAAGTATGGGCATAATTATCCGTGAATAGCCGAGCTAATAATGATGGCAATGGCAATTATAAAAGCAGCAAAAATGATGGCAATAGCCGTATTGTTTTTGTCCACCACTTGTTTGTAGATATTCTCAGGTGTTATTTTTTCAATAATCACGAAAGAAATCACTAAAATACAAATGCCAATAAATGAGAAAAGAATTGAGTCAACAACAGACTTTAGGTGAATGATATTTTCCATGTTTTTGTGCTAAAGGGTTTATGCGAAATCGAAAATGATTTGACTGTAAAATACTTATTTATGTTGAAATCCATTATTCGCACCTTGTGGCGACCATTTTTCAGGGTGAGAATCCATGAAGTAAAATAAGCCTTGTCCATTATATCTACAATATGAAAAGTAGAATAATGAAAGAGCTACAATACCAATGTAAGTCATTTTTTCGGGTGCTGGTTTATTAATTTTCATAGCCAATCTTAATTAAATGCGTCCAACCAAGAATCTTCTTCAAAAGGAGAATAATCACTTGCTTGCCAACGACGATACTCAAAAGTTCTTTCCTGATAGTAACTAATAACAGGGTAAATGCTCAGTAAAAGTAAAATAAATATAAATCCACCATAAACCGCTACGCCTCGATGCATCTTCAAACTAAAATTGGACACTAAACTGGGAAATGTTGTAGAGGGAGAAATTTCTAAATGGTATAATCCCTCTGGTACTTTCTCAATCATAGCATCTGTTTCATGACTACCTTCTGTCCAAGACTCTCCTCCTTCAACACCTGAGTAAAATTCAACTCCCATCGACACATTATATTCGTCTCCCGTTTTATCATTTATCAAAACAATATCCGTTTCGAGCCAATTATTATCGACATTGGCATCGAGTGTAAATTCTACATTGGCATTTCCATTTTTTAATTGAAAACTTGGCGAGATATAGACCTTCGAGCTGTCATAACCATTACCAACAGTACGCATTTCATTAACAGTGTCGTAGTAGAAACTCTTTTCAAATACCAATTCACTTTTTGTAAAATACATTTGGATAACCAAGAGTATTATCACCGCAACAACGCTAATTTGCATTAACTCAGTAAACCGAATTTTTGGCTTATAAGGCTCTAAAACGCCAACACCAAATGACTCTGGAAGGCGTATTTTCCCTTGCAAAGCTTCGTCCAGTTCTTCTACTGCAAGATATTCGCCTTTAAACCAATGTTTTTTATTCTCACCTTTTTCTGATGTTATTAAAAATGGAGGCAAAATATATTCCTTCACCAAAGTCTTTGGTACTTTGAGTAAGTCTATCGGAAACTCGCCATTAGCACCCTTTATACTTGCATGGTATTGGCTAAACAAACGATAATAATCATGATTGTAAACTGCTTCCTTGTCGTGAGATTGCTCTTTTATGAGCTTTTTATCATCTATCTCCTCTAAAAAAGTCCAATGTCCTTGATATTCAGTTAAAAAACGATAACCTACTTTGGCATTGTACAAATAATATTCTTGCCAAGTATAAGTATTGCCTTCTGCTTTTTTTAGTACGCCAACAACTTCAAAATCATTACCTTTAAGGGTTAATTTAGTACCTGTGGGAATGTCGGAATTACTTTTTTGAAACTTATTTTTATGGACTTCATCCACACGAAACTCACCATCATAAACGATACTTTTTTGTAATACATGTAGAGTACCACATGATTTACAGACCAAGTTTTTTGTTTCATCTTTCGTAATGCTGAGTAACGACGAACAAGCACCACATTGATGGTCTTGGTCATAACGATAAAGTTGATTAGCGGTTAATCTCATGAGAAGCAATGACATTGGCGTTGAACAATTCTATCAGTTTAGCGTAAATTCTATGAGCTATTTGATTATTGACTTTCTGATAATTTGAGAGGAAAACATCAAAAGTTATTCGCCCAAATTCTGGCCATGTATGAATAGAAATATGTGATTCTGTAAGACAAACCACTCCTGTAAAACCACCCGAAGGAAAGTTATGATACACCTCTCCAACTTTTGATAAGCCTTCACTTTCAATCAGTTGGTTGAGGAGTATTTGGCAAGCGTTAAAATCAGACAATTGTGTGGTTTCTTTACTAAGACAGTCACAAATAAGGTGCAATCCCGGTTGATACATTGGTAGATTTTTTTTCTGTAAAAATAGATAAAATCTAATTTAACGCAAGAAAATTTATAATAAACGGTTAAATAAGATGATAATAGTTTTCAATTAATTAAAGGCTAAAACTTCGTCAATCTGCTCAATTATCTTATCTTCTTCACCACAAACATCAATGTCAGCCGCCTTAATTGTTATTAATTTATCATTGGCAAATTTATCGGCAATGGTAAAAGTATCTACTTCCGAAGGCTTCGCTCCGTTTTTTGGATAAATCAATAATACTTGGTCAATTTCTCGCCTTATGGAGTAGGCAAGCATTTGATACATATCGGTTTGTGAAATCCCTTTTTTACTATCTTTTTTATCTCTGATTTTATACTTGGTATCAATTATCAAGTTGGGATTTTGCAGAATAATGTCATTCTTTATCTGAAATACGCTTTGCTCTGTTAAAAATCCTTTTCCTTGAGCGTTGGGTTTTCTATCGCTAAAATGAGTCTCAATGATTCCAAAAATAAATTCCTCAAAAACTACTTCCATCGGTAATAAAAGACAAAAATTATTTTTATTGGCATCCGACTGACTAATACTTGACGACGACAAAAACATTCGAGCCATTTCTAATATAATCGCCAAATCTTGATAAAGTGGATTGAGTTTTACCAAATCACAATGGCTTTCTTGGCAATATTCATCCGCCACATCGTCTAATAAAAACAATAGACTATTCAGTTTTTGCTTACTTTTTTCATTGTTTGTGAATGATAAAAGCATTCTGGAAACGAATTTTACAATTCGATTAAACTGATTGTCGTATAAAAATGGCTCGTATGTACAATGAAAAAACTGGTGTCTGCCTGTCAATAAATTATGTTGTACATACGGCTGAATGGCTAATGAACCTCGCAAATAACTCGTTTCTTCTGTAATTTCTTGGTAAGATTGATAGGGCTGATTGGTCAAAATTTCTTCTGTATGGTGTGCAAACAGAAAAATAAAGGCTTCCAGCCAAGTATCAAATGCTTGGCGGTCGAGCGGTAATTCAGCAAATGGTAAATTAATTTTTTTCCCATAACTTAACCAGTAAAGTACCTTTGAGCTAATTTGCTCTTGGGGCATTTCTTGGCAAATTTTAGGATAAATATTAAGCCTAAGCTCTTCAAACTGAATGAAACCAACGTAGTTATTCGCTCTAATTTTATCACCATCAAAAGTCAGGAAACGCTGCTTTTTCTTGTCTGAACCATAGAAAGAATCACGTTCGTCATCCTCCAAACCATACTGTTTTCTGCTTTGCCAAACTTCATCGAGATAGGTTTTAAAACGCTTGATTTTATCGTCAGAAAAGCCAGTACTTACTTCTTTACCAAATTCATAAATAGATTGTATCATTGAATGAGCAGTTGATAAGCACTTGGAACAATAGTATGGGTAAAACCAGCTTTGGCAATCGCTTTTTCTAACAACTCAGCGACAAGCTTGTTATCCTTAGCGTTGTAAAAGTATTCATTCAACAATGGAATTACCTTCTTATTCATCATTTTAACGAAGTCTAATTCCTCCCCATTTTTAGTCATAAAATAAGAATGCCCAATGGTAAAATCTATTCCCTTTTTAGCGATAATTTGCTCATTTAGCGATTCAAAAAACGTTTTATAATTGGGACTAACTTTCGATGAATCAGGATATAAAGCCGTAAATTCAAAGCGTCTTCGTAAGGCAATATCCAACAAAGCGATTGATTTATCAGCGGTGTTCATTGTACCAATAATGTAGAGATTTTTAGGCACAGTAAATTTGGTAACACCATCGGGCAAACGTACTTCTGTTTCAAATTCATTTCCCCAACGTTTGTCTTCTTCAATTAAAGTAATTAGCTCGCCAAATACCCGTGAAATATTCGCCCGATTGATTTCGTCGATGATGATTACGTAGTTTTTGAGGGCTACTGGTTGTACTCTTTTTGTTTTAGTTTTGGCAAATGCTTTTAAAACTTCAATGAGTGGATAATAATATACTCCTAAACCTTGAAGGTTATACTCTCGATTCCCTTCGTATAAATCTTGAATTGTTTTGATGCTTAAACTATGATTTGTAGCTCCACTTTGCTTTTCAAAACCAATATTTTTTTCTGTTAAATTGATGAGTTTAAATGAATAGTTATTAGATTTCATCGAAATTACAATCGGCTTATTTTCTTCGACAAGTGGACGAATAAATTCATCTAAAACCTCAGAAAAAGTAGGTTCTTCTACACTTTCTTCTAATGATGATTGCCGTAAATTCTTCAAAGCCCTATTACAAATCTCAAAGAAAATCCCTTTATGTTCACGAAAGCCCAAAGTATCTTCATTCAATTGTGGCTTAATACCCATCACAAAATCTTCATAACTATAATTTTGGTGAAAAGTAATAAACTCAACCTGACGGTCTTCTGTATGAGCTAAAGCCATTTTGTACCAATTGCGTGCTTCTTCATAACTGCTTGGAGTATCGTTATGAATAATTTTATAAGCCAATTCAACAGTACTATAAGTTTTGCCAGTGCCGGGAGGACCGTAGAGAATTTGATTGAGCGGGTAGGAGGGCATGGGATTAATGGTTGTTTTATCAATTGAACTATTCGATTCGTTGATTTTTAGTGAATTACTGATTTTATGGCTTAATTCTGTAAAATTTAATTCTTCTATGAAAAAATCCTTTTGTCTTGATTTTTCATAAATAAATTCTTCTATAACAGGTCTTATCTTTTCAAGATAATATACCAAGCAAGTACGCCAATCTTCAGGATTTTCAAAAATTAATTGATACTTGTTTTCTCGTTCTTTCTGTATAGGTGCTACATTTTTGAGCCTATCAATCAACTCATGATAAAATGGTATTTCAGCTTGTAAAGTACTATCACGAAAGGTAATGAGAAGATATACTGATTTTATTCGGTTATGCTTGTAATCTATGAAAATACTGATAGTCTGCGTTTGATTGAGTCTATCACTTGGCTTATAAAGCCCAATAGTTAGATATGAATCATCGTCACCTCCCATGAGATAACCATTTTCCCAATTTCTAACGCCTCTTGTCCTTCTGGGGAAAAAATAAAAATCAGGGTTAGTCTGATGATATGCCATCAAAAAATCGTAAATCTCGCTGTGTAGTTGCAGTATTGGTTGCATGTTAAAATGGGCTTTGGATTGTTAGGTTGTTTTAAAACTATGGGTGAAATAGGGAATTTTATATCGAAGAAGCCATAATTATTTACCAAAGATAAATCTAAAAAGTGTAAGGTGAAGGGCTATAAAAGCAAAAAGCTCAGAAATTTCTTTCTGAGCTTTTTTGCGGTCTGGACGGGACTCGAACCCGCGACCCCATGCGTGACAGGCATGTATTCTAACCAGCTGAACTACCAAACCTTTTCACAATTTTAACAGCTACTTAACTTTGTGTTTATGTCGTTGTTTTATTGTGATGCAAAATTAGTCGTTTTATTTGAGAATACAATACCTTTGTGAAAAAAAATGCAAAAAAATATGAAAAAACCGATCGAAAATGAATTTCCAAAGGATAAGTATTTTTCTTTTTATATAGAACAAATTGATTTTCAAAATGTTATTGAGGCACTTATGGTGCAGAAAGAGTTAGTGATAAATTTGTATAAAAATTTGTCAAACGAGCAACAAATCTATCAATATGCTCCTGATAAGTGGACTCCACAACAAATTTTGGGTCATATTACCGATACAGAACGTATTTTTGGTTATCGTGCTTTGTGTATTGCAAGGGGAGAAAAACAGGCTTTGCCCGGTTTTGATGAAAATGAATACATGGATGCGTCACATTTTAATGAACAATCCTTTGAATCTTTACTCGAACAGTATCGTTTAGTAAGAGAAAGTTCGATTGCTCTGTTTTCTTCTTTTTCTGAGGAAGTGGCTTCTCGGATAGGAAATGCCAATGGTCATGCTGTTTCGGCTCGTGCTTTGGTTTGGATGATTGCTGGTCACGAACGCCATCATTTGAATGTTTTGAAAGAACGATATAATATTGGGTAAAAATTAAGGCGTTTAAAGTTTTGAATAATTGTTAAAATGAAATTTTATAAATATCAAGGTACTGGAAATGATTTTGTAGTGGTAGATGACCGTGCTAATTCTTTCCCAATTTCTCAGGAATATATCGCTCATTTGTGTCATCGTCGTTTTGGTATTGGTGCAGATGGTTTGATGCTTTTACAAAATGCAGAGGGCTATGATTTTCGGATGATTTACTTTAACTCAGACGGAACGGAAGGCTCTATGTGTGGCAATGGCGGTCGTTGCTTGGTGCGTTTTGCCCACGATTTAGGAATCATTGGCGAACAAACTACTTTTATCGCTGTGGATGGTGAACATGAGGCGAAGGTTTCGGCAGATAAAATTTCATTGAAAATGATTGATGTGTCGGAAATTGACCAACAAGCCGACTATGATTTTATGAATACTGGCTCACCTCATTATGTTACTTATACGGATGATTTGGAACATTACGATGTTTATGGTTCAGGAAAAGCTATCCGTTACGGCGAGCCTTTTGGTAGTAAAGGTGGAACAAATGTGAACTTCGTTGAAGTAAAAGGTGAAAATGCCTTGGCGGTTCGTACTTACGAGCGTGGGGTAGAAGATGAAACTTATGCTTGCGGAACGGGAGTAACGGCTTGTGCTTTATCAGCAAATTTGCGTTTGGGTTTTGATAATTATGTTGATATTAAAGTGATGGGTGGACAACTCAGAATTGAATTTGAAAAAACAGAAAATGGCTACCAAAACATCTATTTAATTGGCCCGGCCGTGAGGGTTTTTGAAGGAGAAATCGCCTAAAATATTTTATGGATTGATGATGGGTTGCTCGGTGAGTGATTGAGCAATAGGATTCTTAGATTTCTTTCTGTTGACAAAAAGATAATTGAAACTTTTGGTGTAAAGCAAACTCGCTCCACCAGAAGTAAAGGTCTGATAAGTATTTAATGAACCCAAAATCGAGGTTTGTAAATTACGGTTATAGGTTTTAAATCTTAAATTTCCGTCTCTGGTAATAAACCATTCTAATGCCCAGTCGCCGATGAGTGATTGGGCATTGGTTTGATTGGTAGCCGTTGTAAAACCACCACTACGGGTAATTCTAAATCTATCGTTGAAGTTGTACGAAAGCCTCAATTGTAAATTATTAATCAAGTCTTGGTTGAGTGAATTTCCTGCTAAACTTAAATCTACATTTAAGTTTTGGTCAATTTTTGAAAATACATTACTCAACTGATTCGATAATAATTCAGTAAGGTTATTCACCAAGTTTACTGCCGCAAATGCCGTACTGTTGGTTTGTGAAACCATTTGTCCCAACAACAATACGTTACTTACTTGTCTGTTCAGTTCTTGTTCGTCGGTTTTCATTCTATTTTCAAATGCTGTTACGGACGAATTGAAATCTGGATTTTGTGGATAATCGTGTAGTTTTAGATTGAATGAAATCGTTGGCTGTAAAAGTCTGTCTTTTAAATTAATCGTAACATCGACTGGATAACGACGAGTATAATCGGTTTTATTTTTAAACTCTGTTCCTCGCCCAGTTGAATCAATGACAGAACCTAAGTAACTCAAATTTTGAGTATAAGCTGCCTTGATGTCCAAAATGGCTTCATAAGGATTTCCCGACCATGAAATTTTACTTCCTCGTTGAATACTGAATTTTTTATTAATTACATTCTGAAAAGTAAAAGTATAATCTCCACGCTCGATATTGTAGTCGCCTGTCATGTCAAAACCACCTCTGGTATCAACTTTCAAATTGATTGCTCCCGAACCATTGGCTTTCATTACATCGCCCGTTTGTTTATCAAATTGTACTTCACCGTAGGCATCAGGCGTAAGTTGGAAGTTGAAATCCATTTTAATCCCACTGCTACTGATACTTGTTTTTTGATTTTTATTCAAAGAATCTTGTAATACTTTCGCACTCAAAAACTCAATTTCTTCTTGGTTTCCTGCATCCTGAGCTTTATCAAGTGGAATGAATAAACGAGTACCTCTGTCGCTTTTTAAGTCGGCAGTAATCACCAAATTATCAAAAGTACCGCCAAGTTTCAAATTACCCGTTGCATAAGCCGTTCCATAATACACGTCGTTGTCTCGGCGAGTGGTGTTCAAAATTTTAAAACGGTTCATGGCTGCATCCAACTGTACGTTGAATGTCTTGTCTCCATCAAAAAATATACTTCCTTTCAATGTTCCTTTGTTACCTTCGTCGTCGGTCAGGCGGAGGCTTTTTGCTCTCACTTCGTCGGGTTCAAAAGTAATTTTATCTTCAAAATTTAAAACCGAACCCAAGTAATCAAAGAAGAGCGTTCCTTTTTTAATATCAATTGCTCCGGCTAAAATAGGGTGTGTTGGCTTGCCCGTAATATTGATTTTACCAGTAGCAACGCCTCCGATTTTCGAGAATAAACCTTTGGTAAATGGTTCTGCAATTTGAAGATTGGTCTTGTTCAAAACGGCTTCTAAATCCAATGAATTTTCTTTTTGTTTAGAGTCATAAATGCCTTGAACACTCAAAATTTCATTGTTTAACCTTTCTAAAGAGTAGTCTATGTTCACGAGTTGACGCTCGTTATCGAAAAGTCCGTTTCCCGTAATATTACCAATCAGGAATTTATCAAGAAACAAATCTTTAATATTCAAAGAACTGTTTGCATTGATATTTTTGAATACATTTTTTAATTCAACGTCGGCATTTACCAATCCTTTCATATCCAAAAGGACAATCGGAGCAAGGGTTTCTAATTGGAAATCTTTGGCTTTGAAGTTGATACTTTTAAGAGAATCTTCCGAAATCGTGCCGTTGAGTGAAATCAATTGGTCTGAATTACTGATTGCCAAATTTTTGGCTGTGATTTCGTTTCCGATAATGGTGATAGCATTATCGGCACTGATTTTCCAATCTTGGTCGAGCAAATGGAACTTTGAACGATTGAATTGAAGTGCCAAACCATCTTGAATAAACTGAAGTGTTCCGTCTAAACTAACGTTATTTTTTGTACCCGTTTGGCGAAGTCTTGAACTGAATGAAATTCTATCAACATCCCAATACGCTTCTGTAATGAGTTTACTGGTTGGGGCAAGTACGCCTAATTTTTGGCTTTGCGACGAAAGTATCAGTGAAGATAATACTTCTGGTGAATTGAAAAACTTGGAACTGTTGAGGTCTATTTCTGAAACATAAAAACGATATTTCTGACCCAAAACTAAAGTGTCAATTTTGGAATTGATAGATAATTTTGAAGTATTACCAATGCCAAAACTTCCGCTGATGAGGGTTTTTCTTGAAATATGTGCATCAGGATAGAAAAACTCTAAAATAGGGTCGAAGTTCTTGAGATTGAATAAATAATCAACCTGATAACTTGGTGGAGGAGTTTGTAATTTTTGGGCATAATATGCTTTACGACTCGCCTCGTCGCCTGTAAAATAGATTTTATACTCTTGGTAGAGCATTTTCAAATCATCAATCGCAGTGGAAGGATTGAATTTTCCTGAAAAATCTAAATTTATCAAATCAGAACTAATACTCAATCGGCGGCTTTTTTCACCAATATCAGACGTAATGTACAAAGAATCTAAAATCAAGTTTCTTGTACCACGAGTAATATAAGTATTGAAAAATTTAGCTTTTCCAGAAAGGTCGTCTAATTTTCCACCTTTCGAGCCAATGTCTAAAATCGTCGAAACTCGCCAATCGTCTTTAGTGAAATTTAGGTTTTTAAGATTCGCTCTCGTGAGTTTTCCCATCATTTCCACATCACTTTTTCCATTTCTTAAATCTACTTTCCCAAAAACACTTAGTACTAAATTGGTGTCATTTACGGCAATTTTTCCGTCGAAAAGTTCTTTGGCAAGTGTACCATCGACGTAAATATTTTTGTAATCATAATCGTTGTAAATGATTTTTTTCACCGTACCGTCGAAATGCAAACTGGCATCTTTGATGGTAAAACCTTTTCCTTCGATTTTTCCAGAAAGAGACAAATCGCCAAGCGAACCAGCATCATCAATGAGTTTTCCTAATTTAAAATTCTCTAAAGTAAGTTTTCCTTTGTAGGTCGAATTAGCGGAATTGGGTTTCAAAACCATTGCCACATCTACATCCGATTTTCCCAAATCAGAAGTTAATAAACCTTTTGTTTTAAAATTAGAAGTAGTGCCGTTGAAAGTACCGTCAAAGACAACATTGCCAAATTTTTGAATACTTTTTACTGTACTTTTACCGATGTATTTTTCTAAATCATTTACCTGCACAACAGATTTACGCATATTAAAATCCATCAGTGCTTTGTCGATATTCGGTAAACCTTTAAAAGCGAAATCACCACGAAGTTTTGATTTTTTACCAAAGTACAAATCAAAGTTTTTGAGTTTGAAAGCATTGACCGTTCCGTCGAATTTGCCGTTGAGATAATATACGTCTTTGTAGGCATACATAGCGTTGGCAAAACGAGCAATGTCGCTGGCAACGATTGTAGTAGAATCGAAGTTGGCTCTCATGCGTACTTTGGCATTCCAATCTTTAAAATCATGCTGAGATTGAAATGACATGACGATGCTGTTTCTTACCACAGAGTTATTCACTCGTAAAAACAACTTATCAAACCGCATTTGTCGGTCTGAAATCAAAAAGTTTGTTTTAAGCGTCTTTACTCTCAGATTTGAACTACGGTCATAAGCACTCAATACGGTTTGAAAAGAGATGGTATCTCGAATCAAAGTAAAATCCTTGAGGTGTCCATAAATTTCCTGCAATGAAAAATGATAATGGTCAAAGGATTTTCGGTTGTGCATATAAGGTTCGGCCTCATCGTCCATACTAAAAATACCTTCTACTACATCAGCTTCGCCAATGATAAAAGGTGAAGGGTTGGGATTGGGCTTATCGTCGGGCGAGGAAGTAAGGTCTGAAATACGTCTGATAAATTCATCAATATTCAGTTTCCCTTTTTTGTCGGTTATCAAATGTACATTTGGGCGATACAACCTGACGTAATCCAATTTTGTATGAAGCGAATCTTGAAAAAGATTTTTAATCTGAAAATCCACATCCAACTTATCCACATCAATCATTTGATGTCCTTGGTAGTCTTTTACTTTTACGCCTTCAAAAGTAGCTTGGTCGAAAAAACGAATGGTAACTTTTTTAATTTCGATGGGATAGCCCAAAGCTTTGGAGATTTTGGGAGCGAAATATTGGGCTAAAAAAGTTTGAACATAAGAGCTTCGGAGGGTCAAAAATCCCAAAATAGCAAACAAAAGTAAACCAACAATCGTATTGAGGATTACTTTTGTGAATATTTTAGAAACTTTTATGAACATTTAAGCTTTTAAATTAGAATCGTTCAAGAAAACAGTGGCAACTATTTTTTGATTTTAGGTTTTTATTAAAATATTACGAATCAATATCAGTTCTTATAGATAGAATTCTTTTTAAGGACATTCTAAGAGCTTTAAACTCCTAAGCATTCTATCAATTATGCTTATTTTTGTAACATTATGACCATTTTAGCAATAGAATCTTCTTGTGACGACAGCTCTGCGGCTGTCATTATTAACGGAAAAGTTTGTTCCAACATTGTAGCCAGCCAAGCTATTCATACTAAATGGGGCGGTGTTGTACCAGAGTTGGCAAGTAGGGCTCATCAGCAACATATTGTGCCTGTTGTAGCCGAAGCACTTGACAAAGCGAAGATAACAAAAAATGACTTAAATGCCATCGCTTTTACTCGTGGTCCCGGACTTTTAGGTTCTTTATTAGTAGGTACTTCTTTTGCAAAGGCTTTGGCGATGGGTTTGAACATTCCGTTGATTGATGTTCATCACATGCAAGCCCATGTTTTGGCTCATTTTATTGACGAACCGAAGCCAAATTTCCCTTTTTTATGCCTGACAGTTAGCGGCGGACATACCCAAATTGTATTTGTGCGTTCGGCTTTAGAAATGGAAGTAATCGGCGAAACGCAAGACGATGCCGTAGGAGAAGCTTTTGATAAAACTGCCAAATTGTTGAATTTGCCTTACCCAGGCGGACCACTTATCGACAAGTATGCCAAAGAAGGAAATCCAGATAGATTCCCTTTCCCAACAGTAGAAATGCCCGGATTGAATTATTCTTTTTCAGGAATTAAAACGGCTTTTCTTTATTTTTTACAAAAAGAGACGAAGCAAAATCCCAATTTTGTGGAAGAAAATTTAGCCGATATTTGTGCATCTATGCAGGCTACTTTAATAAAAATACTCTTGCAAAAACTCAAAAAAGCTTCAAAACAGTATAAAATCAAAGAAGTTGCTATTGCAGGTGGCGTTTCGGCAAATTCTGGACTAAGAACTGAAATCCAAAAAATGGGAGAAGCCGAAAATTGGAATGTTTATATTCCAGCTTTTCAATACTGTACCGACAACGCAGGTATGATTGCGATGGCAGCACATTTCAAGGCTGAAAAAGGCGAGTTTTGTTCACAAGAAGTAAGCCCAATGCCACGCATGGCTTGGTAAATTTTAGCTAATTCAGAAAATCAAAAAAATGAATCAGAAGCGACATTGCTTCTGATTTTACTTAATATTTCCCCATTATGAATTCATTGCAATTCTGGAAAAACTGGCAAAAATCTTCTCGAAATCTCTATATCTTTTCACTAAGTATATTGCTTTTTAGTATTCTTACTTTAAGTTTTTTTTACTTTAAAGGTTTAGAAAATGTTGTTCATTGGGATATTCTTAGTGAGTTGGGCGAAGTTCCCATTATTCTCGACCAATTTAAAGTAGGAAGCGAAACGCTTTCATTACCAACCAAAACTTTTACCGTAACCGAACAGTTTGTGGCTTCGCCAATGGCTATCAATTTTATCGGTAATTATGTTTTTTTAGGGCTTTTAAGCTTTGCTTTTGTACTCTTACTTTCAGCTTTATCAGCTCTGCCTCGCTTTTGGTACTTGGTAAGTATGGGTTTGGTGATTGTCTTTTTGGTTACTTTCAACCTCGAATTATTGTACAATGTTGCCAATAAGTATTTTACTACGGCTTTGATTGTGCTATTTGTTGGGTTAAGTTATTTTTTCCATGCTTTTCGTCCAGACATTGATATTGCTAAACGCTTCATCAGTTTTTTCTTTCTGACTGCCCTTATTGCTCTTGTGATTTTTTTCACGGCTAAAGTAAACCATCCATTTTTTTTGCTGGCGAGTTATCGAACTGCAGGAGCGATGCTCCTGAGTACAGCGTTTATTTTTTTAGTAGCTTACGAAATTGTAAATGGGTTTTTGATTATCAGTACTTCGGTAAAAAGCACGCAATCTTTACAGAATTTCCTGCTGATTAGTTTGATTTATTTAGTAAATGTTCTGCTGGTTTTTCTTCATAACAACAAAATAATCGACTGGGAAATGATTTACCTCAGTCCATTTTTATTGATTGTACTTTCGTCTGTATTGGGTATTTGGGGTTTCAAAAAAAGAACAGAATCAATTTTAGATTGGCTAAATTTTGAAAAATCTGGAGCATTCACTTATCTCTCTTTAGCAATTTTTACCATTGCTACCTGTGCTTTGGCATTTGCCACCAGCAACGACCCGATGATAGAAGTAATGGAAGATGCCATTACTTACACCCATTTAGCCATGGGTTTGATGTTTCTATTGTATGTTTTACTCAACTTTTTCCCCCTTTTCAAACAGGCTTTTGAAGTACACAAAGTGGTATTTAAGCCTTTGCGTTTACCGATTTGGACATTTAGAGTATTAGCCATTATACTCATTGCAGCCTTGTTGGTTTTAAAAGGATTTTTTACAGTACAGCAAGCTTTTGCGGCACATTACAACGCTTTGGGCGACTATTATACTGCCGAAAAAGACTATAAATTTGCCGAAATTGAGTACAAAATGGCTTTGGTTTACGAGTACCGAAATCATAAAACTAATTATGCTTTGGCGAGTTTGGCATTGCTGCAAGGTGATAATGAAACGGCTGCCGTTTACTTCCGAAAATCTTTAGCCAAAAATCCTTCAGTTTTTGCTTATGAAGGGCTTAGTCGTTCTTTTTACGATGGCGAACATTTTTTTGATGCCATGTTTACTTTAAAAGAAGGCTTGCAGAAATTTCCGAAAAGTGGTGAGTTACAAAATAATTTAGCCTACTTATTCAATAAATCGAACGTGCAAGATTCCACTGTTTTGTACTATGAAATGGCAGTAAAAAATGCCCAAAAATCAGAAGTACCAGCCAGTAATTTATTGGCTTTTTGGGCAAATAATGGTAAAAAAACAGCCATTGAAGAGCTTTTGCAACAATCCGAAGATATTCAGTATAATTCGTATCAAGCCAATAAACTGGCGATGAAAAATATTATTGAGAAGAAATTTTCAGAGCTTACCGACAATGATTTTGCCATTGATTTATCCTCGGATTCTGTTTTGAATGCTTCCAATTTTGCATGGATTTATAACCAAACTTTCTATCAAAAAGCTTTGGGTGAAAACTTTGATTTAAGAAGATTTTCTGAAATAGAAGAAAACGAATCACTTTCCGAAGATTTACTTTTTGCCAATGTAATTCAAGAGTATTATAAAGGGGACAAGTTAATTACTTTCCAGAATCTTCAAGCTTGGGCAGTGGGTGATTCTACGGATAAAAAAGGCAAGTATTATCAGTTATTGCTCAATACTTTTCTGAAAAAAGAGGCTGTCGAAAAAGTGAATTTGGCAGAAATAAAAGATATGATAGGAGTAGGGCTAAAGCAACATCCATTGAACGAAGCAATCGTAAGCAAAGCTGTTGAGCTATTGAATAAAAATCGTCAGCCCGAAAAAGCCTATCAAGTAGTTTTAAATGCTATTTCTTGGCGAAAAAACTCGCCAATGTTGTATCAATTATACATTCAACAAGCCTTAACAATTGGGATGAAAGACTACGCCGAAGATGGAATGAAGGCATTACAAAAATTGTCTCCAACCGACTATCAGCGTTTTTTACCAACCTATCAAGCTAAATTGGCTTCTATCGAAAAGGCAAGTGCTGGTTTTCAGTAAATTATTAAGTTTGTTCATTAAGAATAACCTAATAGCTATGAACGAGCAATTAACATTCTCCAAAGATTTTTGGAGTTCTACTTATGAAGTTAAAGATGGGAGTCAAGTTCTGGTAAGAACAGAGAAAAAATCAATTTGGTCTTATGATTCAAATGTAAGAATTGGCGATAAAGAATATTTTTTCGATGTTACTGGATTGCTTGCCGACACTATCATTATCTACGAAAATAAAGATAAAGTTATTGGTAATATCAACATTAATTTTTGGAATACAGAAGCTAAAATCTTCTTAGAAAACGAAGGTAATTTTTTGTTTAAACAAATTGGTCTAATGTCCAGTGAGTGGGAACTTCAAAATGAAGAAGGCTTAATGATTCATTTTTCAAAAAACTTGTTTACAAATGATGGAACTATAAAAATCTATCAAGAAAATAACAAATGTTTAGCTGTTGGTATTTTTCTTATCTCTATCTATCAACAAAAGAGAAACAATATGTAAATAATTCATCATTTTGACTGTTTATCAAATGAATCTACATGAAGAAGTTTCAATCAAATATCAAGAAAAGTAATTTTGGAGCTATAATCGTTCTGATACTTATAGCTTTAGGATTTAGCTTGTATTCAATGTATGTCCATAAAATAGATTTTATTGACGCATTTGTTGATGTGATTTTGAATAAACCAACGAAATGGGTTTTTATATTTCAATTTTTGTTCTATACTATTTCGTTATATGACACTTACCTTATTCGTGAAAATTCTATTGTTATCAAATTTGGTGGTTTTATCACCCTTAAAAAACTTGAAATTAATAACATTACAAAGATATTTGAGCGAAAACAATATTTGATAATTGAGACCTCTACAAGTAAATATCCTACAAGCCTAAGCCCCAAAGATAAACTTGGATTTGTCCAAAGCTTGAAAGAACTAAACGCCAATATTGAAATAGACTCAAAGATATTAGTACAAACAGCAATTCAACCAGCAGTATAAAAAGAACGGATACGCTCTTAACCGATAAAAAAAATTAGCATGAAAATCATCGAAACCAGTCATATTTCCAGACGTTACGTAATGGGCGAAGAAGTAATTCAAGCCTTAAAAGATGTTAGTATTTCCGTAAGCAAAGGCGAGTATGTAGCTTTTATGGGGCCTTCGGGTTCGGGAAAATCTACGCTAATGAATATCATTGGCTGTTTGGATACTCCTTCAACGGGTAAATACATTTTGAATAATCAAGACGTAAGTGAAATGTCTGAAAATGAATTGGCAACTGTTCGTAACAAAGAAATTGGTTTTGTGTTCCAAACCTTCAACTTATTACCTCGTCAATCTTCTTTAGAAAATGTTGCTTTGCCATTAATTTATGCAGGCTACAACAAAGCCGACAGAATCGAGAAAGCTATGTTGGCTCTGAAAGGAGTAGGTTTGGAAAATCGTGCAGGTCATAAACCTAATGAACTTTCGGGTGGTCAGCGTCAGCGTGTGGCGATTGCCAGAGCTTTGGTAAATGACCCTTCGATACTTTTGGCGGATGAACCTACGGGAAACTTAGATACTAAGACTTCTTACGAAATTATGGATTTGTTCGATCAGCTTTATTCTAAAGGAAATACCATTGTAATGGTAACACACGAAGACGATATTGCCCAGTATGCCCACAGAATTGTAAGATTACGTGACGGTCTGGTAGAATCTGATAAGATAAATTTGAATGTAAAGAAGGCAAAAGATTTGATGAATCAAGAAAAATAAGCTCAAAGACTTGTTTTGTAGTAAGTTATTGTAAATATTGTATTTGACTTTCTTTTATATTTGTTTCATGCTAAAATTTACAACTATGGCTTCAATTCAAATTTCGGAAATACAACTTTATAATATTCTTAAAGAAAAAATCCGAGACCAACAAGCTCAAGTATTGACAGATTTTATAGAAAGTAGAGTGGATAAAGAGTTTGAAAAAAGCAAATCAATACTTGCTTCTAAATCTGATATTTTAGAACTCAAGAATCAAATTGCTGAAAATAAGTCAGAAATTATCAAATGGATGTTTATATTTTGGACGAGTCAGTTAGTAGCAGTTTTTACCTTTCTTAAATTTTTTATAAAATAATTTTATTTTTTTTTAATCAAATGCTTGCATCGTAAAAAAAAGTTCGTATCTTTGCAGTCCAATCAAATGGAAACAACACCGCAGGATGGAGCAGTAGGTAGCTCGTTGGGCTCATAACCCAAAGGTCACAGGTTCGAGTCCTGTTCCTGCTACGAAGAGAAGACGAGTCAATACGGCTCGTCTTTTTATTTTAAAATTAATACAATTCGTTTTGTCATCCCGTAGGGAACTCGTTAGCTACTCCCCAAAACTATCTTGATTCCTTCCTCTACTGATTTTTTCAGTAATTTTGACAAATAAACGAGGATAATAATGGAACAACTTAATCATAAAGCAGGCTTTGTCAGTATTGTCGGAAAACCAAACGTTGGAAAATCTACTTTGATGAACGTTTTGGTGGGCGAACGCCTTTCAATTATTACTTCAAAAGCTCAGACTACCCGTCACCGTATCATGGGAATTTTGAACGGAACGCATAATGGGACTGATTTTCAATTGGTTTACTCTGATACGCCCGGGATTATTCTTCCTAAATACGAATTACATAAATCAATGATGACATTTGTGCATAGTTCATTGGAAGATGCTGATGTTATTTTGTTTGTAACCGATATTTTTGAAAAGTACGACGAAGATGATGTTATCAATAAATTAGCGAGAATCGACCATGTACCAGTTCTGTTATTAATTAACAAAATTGACTTGGCGACGGAAGAACAAGTACAGGAAAAAATTGCTCATTGGCGTGAACGTTTCCCTACGCAAGCTATTATTCCTATTTCTGCTTTGAAAGAAGAAAATATTGGGCAAATTTTTGATTCTATTATTGAGCAACTACCCCTTCATCCGCCGTATTTTGATAAAGAAGAATTGACCGACAAGCCAGAACGCTTTTTCGCTTCTGAGATTTTAAGAGAAAAAATCTTCTTGAATTATAAAAAAGAAATTCCTTACTCTTGTGAAGTAGTGATTACTTCTTTCAAAGAGGAGGATAATCTTATCAGAATTGCCGCTGAAATTTATGTGGAAAGAGTAACCCAAAGAGCTATTTTGATTGGTCACAAGGGAGAATCTATTAAAAAAGTAGGTACGCAAGCCCGTGAAGCAATGGAGAAATTCTTTGGGAAAAAAGTATTCTTAGAGCAATTTATTAAAGTTGAACCAGATTGGCGTTCAAAAGCACAGAAAGTGAAATCATTTGGTTATAGTCAAGATTAATCAGGCTTTCGGATTTCAGCTTTCAGCTTTTAATTTGTATAAATCATTTTACATTAACTGAAAGCCGATGACTGACATCCGAAAGCTGAAATCTCATAGCTCACAGCTATTTTCTACCCCTAATTTTTAACAGTATATTGTAATCTTTAACATTGAGGTGCTTGTTATGCCAAAGATTGAGCAACTGATTTTCAGGAAATTAATCAAAAAAGGTACGCAGGGAACAGCTCAAAAATTAAAAAAATGTCAAACATTGTTGCAATTGTAGGTCGCCCAAACGTGGGTAAATCTACGCTTTTTAATCGCCTTATCGAACAGAAAAAGGCAATTATGGATAACGTTTCAGGCGTTACTCGTGACCGTCACTATGGTTACGGAGAATGGACAGGTAAGTATTTTACCGTCATTGATACAGGTGGTTATGTTCATGGTTCAGACGATACTTTTGAAGGTGCAATCCGTGAACAAGTAGAGTTGGCTATCGAAGAAGCAGACGTTTGTTTATTCGTGGTAGATTGTTCTACGGGAATTACAGATTTAGACAAAGACTTTGCTAAAGTACTTCGTCGCTCGAAAAAACCTGTTTATGTTGTTGCCAACAAGGCTGATACTTATGAAAAAGGTATGGAAGCCGTTGAGTTTTACGAATTAGGTATGGGCGAACCTTATCCAATTGCTGCTGAAAGTGGCTCAGGTACAGGTGATTTATTAGATGCAGTAGTAAGCCATTTCCCAGAAGAAGGCATTGAAAACCCTAATGCTGGCATTCCTAAAATCGCTATTTTAGGAAAACCAAACGTTGGTAAATCTTCTTTCTTGAATGCACTTTTAGGAAAAGAAAGAAGTATCGTAACGGATATTGCAGGTACAACTCGTGATGCGATTGACAACCACTATACTTTGTTCGGAAAAGATTTTATTATTACCGATACCGCCGGGATTCGTAGAAAAGCTAAAATTGACGATAACATTGAGTACTATTCAATTTTGCGTTCAATCAAGGCGATGGAAGAATGTGATGTGGCTGTAATTATTGTTGACGCTACTACTATTGACCTTCAGACTGGTTTGCAAGCACAGGATATGAACATTGTATCAATGGCAGACCGTGCTAAAAAAGGTATTGTGTTGATGATTAACAAATGGGATTTGGTAGAAAAAGATTCAATGACTTCTAAGCGTATCGAAGATGCGGTTCGTCAGAGAATGGCACCTATCAATTATATGCCAATTATTTTTACTTCGGTAAAAGATAAACAGCGTATTTTCCAAGCCGTAGAAAAAGTATTAGAAGTATATGAAAATAAAACTCGTAAAATTCCTACTTCTAAATTGAATGATGTGATGTTGAAAGTGATTGAAAACTATCCGCCGCCAGCTTGGAAAGGAAAGTATATCAAAATCAAATACATGACACAGTTACCAACAAAAGCTCCGTCTTTTGTGATGTTCTGTAATTTACCGCAGTATATTCGTGAGTCGTATGAACGTTATTTAGAGAACCAAATGCGTGAACACTTCGATTTTACAGGCGTACCAATTCAGATTTTCTTTAGAAAAAAATAAGTATCAAATGAATATGATTTCAGCATATTGGTCACTTCTCGCAATCAGCCCCAAAGGCATGAGATAAGTGACTATTTGATAAATAATATGATTCAAAAGACCTTTCTCAGCAATGTGGAAGGTCTTTTTTTTACCTTAATTTGAAATAAACCATGACGGAAAAAAGTAAGTTTCAGTATTTCATAGGAGTAGTTTTAGTGTTGACTGGTGCAGTTTTATTTGCAGGAAAAGCCGTTTTGGTAAAGTATAATTACCTACACTATCACGTAGATACAGTGCCTTTGTTGGCTTTGAGAATGCTGTTTTCAGCACCTTTTTATTTGATAATTTTATTTTTCCAAAAAAATAAAGAAGCACAAGTAAAGCTCAACCGTCGCCAGTGGTTTTGGATGTTTGCGATAGGTTTGGTGGGATATTACTTGGCTTCACTTTTTGATTTTTGGGGTTTGAATTATATCACCGCCAGCGTAGAAAGGCTTATTCTTTTTGTTTATCCAACTATTGTTGTAGTGATTTCGGCTATTTTTTTGAAGAAACCAATTTATAAAATTCAGTATGTGGCTTTGTTGATTACGTATTTTGGTGTGGCATTAGCTTTTATTCCAGACCTAAAATTGGGCTTGCAAAAAGATTTACTTATCGGTTGTTTCTTGATTTTCCTGAGTGCCTTTACTTATGCTTTGTTTTTGGTAGGAAGTGGCGAAATGATTCAAAAAGTAGGAGCGTTGCGTTTTACTTGTTATTCAATGCTGATTTCTACGGGCATGGTGATTATCCATTATTTCGTTTCGGTAGGAAAAGGATTACTTTCATATCCAGCAGGAGCTTATTGGTTGAGTTTTTCGATGGCAGTTTTTTCAACAGTTATTCCTTCATTTATGATTTCGGATGGCATTCGTAGGATTGGTTCGGGCAATGCCTCGATTATTGGTAGTATCGGCCCAGTAGCGACTATTATTATGGCAAATGTTTTTCTGGGTGAACAAATTTCTGCTTGGCAATTGGCTGGTACTTTTGTGGTTTTGATTGGGGTATTGATGATTTCTTGGAAAGGGAAAAGTAATTTAAGCAAAAGCTCATAGCTTATAGCTGTGAGCTTTTTGCTTTTACCTATTTTCCGAAAAATGTAGGCTCTAATTTAGCAATACTTCCTCTGCCACCCACTGCCCAAATGCTATTTCCAAAAATACTGATGGCATGAAAAGCGGCGGTGTTGATGGCTTGCCAAGATTTCCCGAAGTCTTTTGAATAACTTGTGCCAGAAGGACCAACGGCTATTAAAATTTCTTTTTTATAAATATCAACTCCTTCTTTTAGTCCTACAGGATTCGTTTCTGGAGCGTTGAGCCATGTTTTTCCTCCATCGTTTGTCAGTAAAACATTAGGAATACTTTTGCTAACATCTTGATAGTCGCCACCAACGGCAATACCATGAAGTTCGTCCCAAAATCTTAAACCAAATAAACCATTGGTTTTGCCCGCTGGCATTGTAGTAGCGACTACTTCCCAATTTTCCCCTTGATTGGTACTTCTAAAAACTCTGGCATTTTCAGCTCCTCCTGTGCAGATGTAGGCATTACTTTGCCCAGAAATAATCAAACTTGTGCCACTGGCTGCAAAAGCAGCTTCATTTTCCTGTGTAGCAGGAATATTATCGGGATTAACTTTCGTCCAAGTTTTTCCACCGTCCTTTGTTTTGATAATATAAAAATGCCCGTTGATTGGGTCGCTGAAAGCGATACCGTTTTGTTTGTCCCAGAAGTCAATTCCATCAAAAAAAACACCTTTTTCTTCTGTCTGAAATACTACTTCCCATGTTTTTCCACCGTTTTCGGTTCTGTAAATTTTGGCACTTCCTTTTTCTGCTTCGCCAGCACTCATCAAAATTGCCGTTCTTTTATCAAAAGCATATACATCTCTAAAATCCAATTTTTCAGCTTGTGGTACTTGTTTTACTTCCCAGCTTTTACCACCATTTAGCGTTTTGATAAAAGTACCTTTTGAGCCACCAATCCAAACTACTTTTTCAGAAATAGCATGAACAGCCCTAAAACTTGCATCCGTAACTACATTTTGTTTGAGCCACTGAGCATTAGCATTTTGGTAAATGACTAAGAAGAATAAGTAAATGATTTTTTTAAGCGTTTTCATAGATGAAATTTTTTGTTGAAATACTAAAGTACAAAAAGCTATTCAAAATAGCACTTTCTTGGAATTAGTGCGGTACGAAAGTTTTATAGCTTTTAGGATTTGAGATTTCTGATTTAAGAATTTTTATAAAATACTTCTAAAAAATGCGTTTTATAAAACCGAAATCCGATAACTGAAATCCGAAATCAATAATCTTGGCATCTTTTATTAATGCTATTTCTTGCTTTAAGATAATTTTATCTTAAAATATTATAGAAATAAAGTGTTTAAATGTTTTAAATGATATAACTTTGTGTTCTATTAACTATTTTATATTTTTTATAACAAATCAGAGAATTTTATAAGTGAATTCTATGAATATTCGCAAATTACCATCAGCAAGTAAAGCTTTTAAGTATCCACTACTCATCAAAAGTATTTTGGCATATTCAACTATGTTAGAGCCTGAGAATGAGATTGTTTATAAAGACCTTGTTCGATACAATTATTTCGAGCTAAATAAAAGAGTAAGAAAGCAGGCGAATGTTTTAAAAAATATGGGAATAGATGGCGGAAAAACCATCGCTGTAATTGATTATGACTCGCATCGTTATTTGGAATGTTTTTTTGGAATTCCGATGACGGGAAATGTACTTCACACCATCAATTGGCGACTTTCTCCTGCTCAGATTTTATATACCATCAATCACGCTCAAGACGAAGTAATTATTTGTCACGCAGATTTTTTGCCTTTATTATCTTCAATGGCGAAAGAAATGCCTACGGTAAAACACATTATCGTTTGTGCTGATGGCGGAGAATTTCAAAACGAAAAATCTTTACCTATTCTCGGAGAGTACGAATCTTTATTAGCTGAGGCTTCAGAAGAATATGATTTTGAGGATTTTGATGAAGATGCCGTAGCAACGACTTTTTATACAACAGGAACAACTGGCAATCCGAAAGGCGTTTACTTTACGCATCGCCAATTGGTTTTGCATACTTTGTCGGTAAGTGTAACTTTTAGTGCTATCGACGGAGCTTGCCGATTCAATAATTCGGATGTGTATATGCCACTTACGCCCATGTTTCATGTTCACGCTTGGGGTTTTCCGTATGTGGCTACGATGTGCAATACCAAACAAGTATATATCGGTAAGTTTGAGCCAGAAATGGTTTTGAAATGTTTTGTGAAAGAAAAAGTTACTTTTTCACATTGTGTGCCTACCATTTTACAAATGTTTGTGTTGCATCCAGCTACGCAAAATATCGACCTTTCAAAATGGAAAGTAGTGATTGGCGGTTCGGCTTTGCCAGAAGCTTTGGCAAAATCAGCTTTACAAAGAGGCGTTGATGTAATTACGGGCTATGGTATGTCTGAGACTTGTCCGATTTTATCGACAGTTTACATGAGTCCAGCGGATGCACAAAACCCAGATATTGATTTCCAAGTAAAAGCCCGTACTCGTTCGGGAACGCCAGCCATGTTGGTTGATTTACGTTTGCTTGATGAAAGTGGCAACGTAGCTCCGCACGACGGCGAGACGATCGGGGAAATTACAGCAAGAACACCGTGGCTGACACAAGGCTACTTTAATGAACCAGAAAAATCAGAAGAACTCTGGAACGATGGTTGGTTGCATACTGGCGATGTGGCTACGATGAACGCAGAGAATTCATTGAAAATTACGGATAGAATCAAAGATGTAATTAAATCGGGCGGCGAATGGGTGAGTTCGATTGAATTAGAAAATATTATTGGCAAACACGAAGCCGTGCAGGAAGTAGCCATTGTGGGGATTCCGGATGTGAAATGGGGCGAACGACCGCACGCTATGATTGTACTGAAAGAAGGAAAAACTTTGAGCAAAGAAGGCGTAAAAGATTTTATGCAAACTTATGTGGATGACAGTACCATTACGCCTTGGTCGATTCCGACTTCGATAGATTTTGCCAAAGCTATTCCTAAAACTTCGGTTGGGAAAATCGACAAAAAAGTGATTAGAGCGATTTTGTTGAAACAGTAAGAGAAACTTCATAATGATTTTTATATAAATGCTTGATTACTGAAACCTTGCTCGGATTCCGAGCAAGGTTTTTTGTTTGTATCTTCGTTTTTTAATTTCAATACTCATTCCTCAAGAAATGCAAAATACTGATATAAAAAACCGACTTTTCCCTGTTTTTCTAAAATTAGAAGAACTCAACGTTTTACTGGTAGGTGGCGGAAATGTTGGTTTAGAAAAACTTTCGGCAATGCTGAATAATAGTCCAGACGCAGTAATTACGGTTGTCGCTGATTTGATTCGTGATGAATTGAAAGCCTTTGCCAAAGATTATCCAAACGTATTGTTGGTTGAAAGAAAATTTCAGTATTCCGACTTAGAAAATAAAGATTTATTGATTTTGGCAACAGACAATCCAGACTTACACGCAAGTATCAAACGCATCGCCGCCGAACGACATTTGCTTTGTAACGTAGCCGATACGCCATCGCTTTGTGATTTTTATTTGGGTTCGATTGTGCAAAAAGGAGATTTAAAAATTGGTATTTCAACCAACGGGAAATCGCCAACGATGGCAAAAAGAATGCGTGAGTTTTTGGATGATATTATTCCAGCAGACGTACAACAATTATTGGAAAATCTCAGAGAAATCAGAAAATCAATCAAAGGCGACTTTCAAGAAAAAATTAAAATTATGAATGAAGTAACAGAAGGATTGATAAATAAGAAGTAGTAATGATTGGTGTTAGAATCTGATAAGTATTTGATTGTTAGATATTTAAAATGCTAATTGCCAGTCACTTTTTATTAATCACTACTTATATCAATCACTAACTCGCTAATTCACTAACTAAATATGAAAACCCTAAAAATCCTAAGTGCCAGCCAAACCAAAGCTTTAGACGCTTTTACGATAGAGCAAGAAGGCATCGCTTCTGTTGATTTAATGGAAAGAGCCTCCGTCGCTTTCGTCAATTGGTTTATGCAAGAGTACTTTGCCGTACAGCAATTAAGTATTCATGTTTTTTGTGGTTTGGGAAATAATGGCGGAGATGGTTTAGCGATTGCTCGTTTATTACGCCAAAAAGGGTTTAAAGTACATGTATTCGTGGTAGAATATGCCAAACAGAAAAGTGTTGATTGTGAAATTAATTTCGGTAAAATTCAGGAAATTACCAGTATTCAAACTGAAAGTGATTTAGCTTTTTTGAAGAATATTAAGCCGAATGAAATCATTATTGACGCATTGTTAGGAGCAGGCGTAAATCGTTCGGTAACAGGAATTTTGAAAACGATTATTGAACAAATCAATGTTTTAAAAGCGACAAAAATTTCGATAGACATTGCTTCAGGCTTGTACATGGATAGTGCTAATTTGCCCGAAGATGTGATTTTAAAACCTGATAAAACGATTACTTTTCAATTGCCAAAATTGGCGATGATGTTGCCACAAAACCAAGCTTTTGTAGGCGATTGGCAAGTAATAGACATTGGATTGAACCAACAATTTATTCAGGAAACGAAGGTTGAAAATTATTATTTAACAGAGATTTTGCCCGAAGTACGCCAAAATTTTTCTCATAAAGGTACGTATGGACATAGTTTGCTGATTGCGGGTTCGAGAGGAATGATGGGAGCGGCGATTCTTTCTGCCAAAGCTTGTTTGCGTTCGGGTGTAGGAAAACTCACTTGTCTTGTGCCTGATTTTGCTTATGATATTTTACAAATTTCAGTGCCAGAAGCCATGACTTTGACTTATCCTGAAAGTACTCATGAGGTTTTATCTGAAATCGAGATTGATAATTTTCAAAGCATAGCCATTGGCCCGGGCATTGGTACAAAACCCGAGGCATTTGAGCTTTTGAAAAGCACTTTGTTAATGGCAAAAAATAAAGCAGTGGTGATTGATGCCGATGCTTTGAATTTATTGGGCACAGAAAAAGGAAGAGCATTATTGACACTGTTACCTAAAAATACCATTCTAACTCCCCATCCAAAAGAATTCCAAAAACTTATCGGGCATACTTGGAAAGATGATTTTGAAAAGCTCAATCTTCTTCGGGCTTTTGCCGAAAAATATGAAGTAATTGTTGTGCTGAAAGGTTATCAATCAGCCATTGCGATGCCAGATGGTGATATTTTCTTTAATTCAACAGGAAATGCAGGAATGGCAACCGCAGGAAGTGGCGATGTACTTACAGGAATAATTGTGGCTTTATTAGCTCAGGGCTATTCAGCCAAAGAAGCTGCTCTTTTAGGCGTTTATCAGCATGGAAAAGCAGGAGATTTTGCCGCAGGAAACAGAGGAAAAATGGCATTGATAGCCAGTGATATTATTGAGAATTTGAGATGGTAAGTGAGAGTTCAGCGTTTTGAACTTAAAAATAAAGGTTAAAATATAGGTAATTTTATTTGGGTGGGAATTTTTTGTAAACATCACCACGACTAAGTACTGTTATAAATATCAAAGAAGGTTCAACATACTGAATTCCAATCCGCCATTGACCAACCCTAATTCGATAATAATTATCTCCTTTTTGTTGTCCTTCCATAGCAATATAATCAACTCCCGATGTCTCCAAGCTTTCCGAACGTTCTAAAGTATCAATAATGTCACGGATAGACTTTTGAACCTTTGATGGTAATTTTCCAGCTTCCTTAATAAACTTACGTTTTAAAATTATTTCCATCCAAGTAATTTTTTAGCTTCGCTGTAAGGAACATTCTCGTCATCTTTTCTCGACTTCATAATTTCCAACATTAAATAGTTTTCTACGTCTTCATTTTCAATGACCTTAATGATTTTTTCTATATCATCAAGAGAAAATGAACCTCTACCTTTTTTGACAGAAAAAGTAGTGGGAGAAATTCCTATTTTGTGGGCAATATAATCGTTTCTATAACCCGAAACTTCAATTAACTGCCCAATGTTAGCAACTAAACTTTTGTAATTATCAACTATTTCAATTGCCATAGCTTTAAATGTTTGTTTTATTTTCCATACAAATATAACAATAATAATTTGCTCAAAAAGGTGTTTTATGATACAATACTCAATAAAGCTCTGAATCTTCCGTAAGGCTTTCTCTAAAACTATCTTGATATTGTTCAAAGAGTTGTTCTAATTGCCAAGAACTGATGTCTAATTGTGCCAATGGTATTTCTTGAATTCTACCATTATTGGTAAAAACTAAAGTTTCGGAATAAGTATTCCCTTTTACATCCGAACGAATTCGGAGTCCATGAACAAAAGCCCAAGACACAAAAGGCTGTCCAATGAATTGAATCCCTTCTTTACTAAGGATAAGTTTGGGTTTTGCTTTACTGTTGTCTAAGTATTTGTAAACCAAAAAGATACTTAATATCAAAAATGTAAAAGCCGTAAAATAGGCTGTCTTTATCAGAAAAATGATAACATATAAAAACGTCCCCAGACCTCCTAATAATAACAAAAGTTGGTCTGTGGGACGACTATAAATAATTGAATGTGTTGGAATATCTTCGTGAGTATTCATCAAATTTTCTTAATTCAAACGTGGGTCGCTTGGGTAATTGGCCAATACTTTAAATGAACCCCCCATTTCTTTGAGCATCGTTCGCCAGAAATGTTCGGTGGGAGTATCAAAAATAAAATCAGCCGTTGTTTTAGATACAATCCACGAGTCTTTTTTTAGTTCGTTATCTAATTGGTATTCTTCCCAGCCAGAATAACCAATAAAACAGCGAATATCCTTAGGCGATAAAACGCCATTATTCAACAAAGTTTTTACTTGTTGGAAATTCCCTCCCCAAGTAACGCCTTCCATGATTTCTATTCCGCCATCAATTAAATCCGGACGGCGATGCACATAATGCAAAGTATTATGATGCACGGGCCCACCCACAAATAATGGAACATCTGGGTAGATGTTTTCTTCTAATACATCATCAAGATTGAGATTAGAAGTTTGGTTTAGAATAAGTCCAAAAGAGCCTTGATTAGTCTCATGTTCGCAAATTAGCACCACACTACGACCAAAATGAGGGTCTTTTAAAAAGGGTTCGGAGATAAGAATAGAGCCTTTTGTGACATTTTTCATGGTAGGTATTTGAAGGATTAATGATGAAATTAGCGAATCTTTGTAAATCTTTGTAACGTAAACTCAGGCAAATACTTAGGTTCAGATGTTTTATCGAACTGAAATGGTTCAGTTTGTAAGTTTGAAATAGCTTTAAACTACAAGAAAGATGTTCAACTAAAAATACAATGGAAATACTAAATCTCCAAACTACTTACCTACTTTTAGGCTCAAATTTAGGAAATAGCAAAGAAATTCTTGAAAATGCAATGCAAGCCATCGAAGAGCGTGTTGGGAAAATTATTTTGTGTTCAAAATACTACGAAACGGCTCCTTGGGGCGTAGAGAATCAGCCCAATTATTTGAATATTGCCCTTGCGGTTGATACGCTTTTGCCTGCTGTTGAGCTACTAAAACAAACCCAACAAATTGAAGATTTATTGGGAAGAGTACGAAAAGAAAAATGGGGAGCAAGACTAATTGATGTCGATATAATTTTTTATGGCGATGCCGTCATCAACTTGCCCGACTTGGTGATTCCGCATCCATTGATGCAAGAACGTAATTTTGTTTTAGTGCCTTTGCAGGAAATCGCTCCAGATTTTGAGCATCCAACCTTGAAAAAAACTATCCAAAATTTATACAATACTTGTGATGATATTGCAGAAGTGAAAGTGCTGAATTACTTGCCATTACCCACAGAATAGGGAAGACGCACCGTAAAGAAAGTATTGTTTTCGGTACAATGGGCGTTGATACTGCCTCCGTGTAGTTTTACGATACGATTTACCAAAGATAAACCTACGCCATAACCTTTGATATTGGCTGTATTTTGACTTCGGTAAAATGGCTCGAATACCAAAGCAATTTCGCTTTGAGCCATCGTTCCTTTGTTTTGAAATTGTACTTCTATGTAACTATCCAAAAAGCAAATACTTACTTTTACCAAGTGATTGTCTGAAAACTTACAGCCATTTTCCATCAAGTTAACAAAAGCTGTTTTTAATAAAGGTGCATTTCCTTGAATCACTAATTGAGAATCTTCTTCTAATTCACTCGTGAAATTTACTTGTACTTGATAATCTTTTTCAGCTTGTAGCAACAGGTCGCCAGCTTCCCAAATAATTTCATCGAGCCGTACTTCATCGTACATAAGGCTGTGATTTAGGTCACTTACTTTGGCTAATTCGAGCAAAGTATTCGACAATTGCCCTAATTCACGAATATCCTGTCTTACCGAATGAAGCGTAGCTAAATACTGTTCTTCACTTCTACTTTTCAGCAAAGTAACGTCAATCTGCGAACCTATTTTCATCAGTGGATTTTTCATTTCATGCGAAACATTTGAAATAAATAAATTCTGCAAACGGAATACTTCACTGATTCTTTCTAAAAGTTCGTTGAAAGTAGCGGTTAGTTGTCCGATTTCATCTTTTGGATTCTGAATCGTAAGTCTTTGATTGACGTTTTGTGGATAAATATTTTTTACTTGTTGAATAACAGCCGAAATAGGCGACAAAGCTCTTACCGAAAAATACCAACCCGCCACAGCCGCCACAGCCACTACAATGAAAAACAAGCTAAACATGGTATTTTGAAGATTTTTTAAATCTTTCTCGCCAGATAAATCCACCGCACCAGCAATTGTAACAACTCTGTTGAATCTATCTCGATACAAAATCCCTACAATTTTAAAATCACCTTGTGTAAACCTTGAAATACGCTCTTTTCGTACTTGATTGAGCATTTCGGAGGTAATTTTAAAACCACTGGTATCGTTGCTGGCATATACTTCTAAATTTTCGTAGTCATAAATAATTAGGCTTTCACGATACAGAACGTCGTTGTTGGTTTGGTTGATTTTCTTGAGGAGCTTGGAGTTTACTTCATTAATCGTCACCAAAAGTTCGGCAGAAGTAGAAGCTTTTTGTGTCAGACGTTTATAAAACTCTTCTTTTACATAATTATAGCGTAAACCATAAATAACGATAAAAATTGCCAATACAATTACCGACACCAAAAGTGTAAATTGTAAGGTAAGTTTTGCTCTGATTTGCATAATTTATCTCTAAAAAGAAGTTTTAAAATCGTTTATGAAGCTTGGCTACTCTTCAGCTTTCAACACATATCCTACACCGTACTGCGTATGAATAAGTTTGGTATCGTAGTTTTTATCAATTTTTTTACGAAGCATCGTCATAAAAACTTCAATGACATTTGTTCCCATTTCGAAGCGGCTGTCCCAAACTTTTTCGGCAATATCTGCTTTAGAAATCACCTTTTCTTGATTACGCAACAAGTACTCCAACAAAGCAAATTCCCTTGCTGTAAGGTCGATTTTATTGCCTGCTCTTGTTACAACGTGGGCATCCAGATTCATTTCTAAATTATTATAGGTTAGAATATTTCCTTGCTGACTGCTGCTATTGATGTGAGTACGTTTACTGAGTACTTTTATTCGGGCTAATAATTCCAGAAAGTCAAAGGGTTTTACCAAGTAATCGTCTGCTCCTGCATCAAAACCCATCAATTTTTCTTGAATACTTCCCATAGCGGTAAGCATCAATATTGGCGTAGTAACGCCTTCGTTACGCAGTTGCTTGCAGAGTTCAAGCCCGTTGATGCCGGGCATAATAATATCCGTGACAATAATTTGGTATTGATTTTTACGGGCAAGGTGCTTGCCGATAGTACCATCGTAAGCAATGTCCACTTCAAAGCCATTTTCTTCCAGTCCTTGTCTGAGCGACTGTAAGGTTTTGGGTTCATCTTCAATAAGTAATATTTTCATGGATGTTATAAATAAGATATTGGTTCAAAGATAAAATAAAAAACTCCGCAAGAAACAATCTTATCTTGCGGAGTTTGAGTGGAATTAAATATTTCTTATAAATTCTCTGATACTTTTGATTTATCCATTGTAGCCATCGTGCCAAATACATAATCCCAAAGTGGAGAAGATACTCCGAAAACCGCATTGCCATCCTTATAATGGTGTACGGCGTGGTTAATCCATAATTGTTTCATGAAGTTTTTTGGGGGTGCATACGCATGAACGCAGTAATGTACCAATAAATAAGCGGCATATCCCCAAATAAAACCCGGAAAGAAAGCATAAGCTGCTTCGCCCATTAATAAGAAAAACACAGCGAAAAGCGATGCAGCTACAATGACTGCAATAATCGGAGGCATCGCCAAGCGGGTTTTGTCTTTTGGATATTCATGGTGAACACCATGAGCAATGTACTGAAATTTGGCTCTTCCTTCGGTAGTAGGTTCGATGTGATACACACTTCTATGAACCCAGTACTCGATAAACGTAAATGAAATAGCTCCTGTGAGGAATAATGAACCAATGGCCCAGTTGGCTAAAGACGTATAAGTAAAAGCATAAACCCCTAAAACTGCCCCAGCTACAAAAAACAAAGAAACAGGAATTGCAATATGGGTGTGGGAAAGTTTTTCTAAAATTGGGTTTTCAAATAGTTGTTTAGAGCCACTGTTTTTAGGTCTAATTTTTTGTTGTTTCGCTTCCATAATACTAATTTGGATAAGTAAGGGGGGTTAGCGTAATAATTGTATTAATTTAATATAAATTGCTTAATACCCTTTGTTTTGTTGAATTATAACGACAAAGATACTGAACTTTTAATTACGTTGGTTCGCCTTTTATCACTAATTTCCCGACATTTTTTTTGTTGATGACTACTCTTTAATAGAAAAAAAGTTTTTAGCAATGACTAAAATCAATAAAAATGATTGTTAGAATAATTATATCTATCACTTGATAAAAGTCAAGTTTTTACCAAGTGATAAGTTTACCGAATGATTCACATTTATTTAATGAAACACTTCTTGAAGCATTTGGGTTGGAAATTTCCAGCTTTTTGCTGTTATTTTTTCGTAGTAACGTTCGTACAAAGGAAGGATATTGGCAATGTCGAACTCCTTTGCACGTTCATGAGCGTTATGTTTGAAACGTGCTAATACTTCGTCGTCTTCCAAAATAGAAATCGCATTTTTTGCCATATCGTCGGTATCGCCAATTTTTGAAACATAGCCCGTTACTCCGTGTAAATTTACTTCTGGCAAACCTCCTGCATCCGAAGAAATAATTGGTACTTCGCAAGCCATAGCTTCTAAAGCTGCCAAGCCAAAACTCTCTTTTTCAGAAGTCAACAAGAATAAATCTGCCAACGAAAGTACTTCTTCTATTACATCTAATTTCCCCAAAAATCTTACATCTTGCTGAACGCCCAATTCTCTACAAAGCATTTCAATAGAAGTACGTTCAGGCCCATCGCCCACTAATAAAAGTTTTGAAGGAATTTTTTGATTTACTTTATGAAATACATGAACTACATCTTCAATTCTTTTTACTTTTCTAAAATTGGAAGTGTGCATCAGTAGTTTTTCTCCATTCGGGCAAATTGCAATTTTAAAGTGGTCTTTTCTTAATTTTTTAAAACGTTCTAAATCTATAAAGTTGGGAATTACTTCAATGTGACTCAGAATTTCAAATTCTTCATAAGTATCGTTTTTCAAACTTTCTGATACAGCCGTCACTCCGTCCGACTCGTTGATAGAGAAAGTAACAACGGGTTCAAATGATGGGTCTTTACCAACCAAAGTAATATCTGTACCGTGTAGCGTAGTAATAAATGGAATATGAATACCTTTAGATTTTAAAATTTGCTTTGCCAAAAAAGCTGCCGAAGCGTGCGGAATGGCGTAGTGAACGTGCAGTAAATCAAGTCTTTCATTGAGAACAACATCAACGATTTTACTTGCTAAAGCAGATTCATAAGGTAAATATTGAAAAAGTGGATAGCTTGAAACACTTACTTCGTGATAATAGATGTTTTCATTAAAAAAATCTAACCTTGAGGGTTGTGAATAGGTAATAAAATGTACTTCATGTCCTGCCTTTGCAAGAGCTTTCCCTAATTCGGTGGCAACTACGCCACTGCCTCCGTAGGTTGGATAACAAACAATTCCAATTTTCATTAACTTAATGTTGAAGCGGTTCGCCGCACGTTGTGGATATGTATTAATTGAGCCTTACGAAATATCTCATCAGAAGTCTAACAAACAAAAACAAAAAAAAATCTCTATTGTGAAAGAAAAAAGTTTTTTAAGGGATGAAATTAGGATAAATTTGGTTGTTTAAGCATTGTTCAATCCTTATTCTCGGTTGTTTACTTCAATGAAATTTATCTTATAATAGAATGTTAAAAACTCCTCGGAAAGTAACATATCGGCAAGTGATTCTGGGATTTAGCCGACTGATACGTTGGCCAAATTTAGCCATCATTGTTTTTACACAATACTTTACCAGATTTTTTCTGATTAGCGACAAGCCTTTGTCTTTGGAACATTTCAAAGAAATACTTCTTGAGAAAAACTTAGGCTTAATTTCTTTAGCTACTGTTTTGATAGCCGCTTCGGGCTATATCATCAACGATTATTATGATATAAAAATCGACCTCGTTAATAAGCCCGACCGTGTAGTGATTGGTCGTTATATCAAAAGAAGATGGGCTTTATTAATCAATCAGATTTTTAATGGTTCGGGAATCGTACTTGGTTTACTGGTGAATAGGAGAGTAGCTTTGGTGAATTTGGCGGCTGTTTTTTGTTTGTGGTTGTATGCAAACAAACTCAAAAGATTGGCTTTTTGGGGTAATTTGATGGTGGCAATTCTTACTGGTTTTTCGCTGTTAGTTTTGGCAGTGTATTATCCCGGACATCAAAAAGAAGTATGGGTGTATGCTACTTTTTCATTTTTTATTACACTCATTCGTGAAATTATTAAAGACATGGAAGACGTAAAAGGCGATGAACGACACGGTTGTCGTACTCTTCCAATTATTTGGGGAATTGCCAGAACCAAAAACTTAGTCTTTGCTTTTATCGCTGTTTTTATTTCAATATTGTTTACCTTATCGGTTCAGCTAAACAATGTACGTCTTTCTTATATTTTCTTATTATTGATGATTCCCGTGGGCTTTCTTACTTATAAATTAGTTTATGCAGATAAGCCTTCTGACTTTGCTTTTTTGAGTAATGCCTGTAAAATTATTATGCTTTTAGGAGTACTTACGATGATGGCAACTTAAAAGAAGCGTTAATAAAAAAAACAAAAAAGGCTTCATTCAGAAAAATGAAGCCTTTTTTGTAAATTTTTGATAATTAAAAACTCTAATCACCATTTATCTAAAAATGTTCAAAACCGGGAGAAGTAACATTGATTAAACTACCTGATTTCATCATCAGTTTTACTCCATCTACGTCGTTGGTCATGTAGCCCAAGAAACTAATATCAGACATATTTTTGATGGTTTCAAAATCTTCTTGCTTTATCGTAAAGAGTAATTCGTAATCTTCTCCACCATTCAAAGCTGCCGTCATTGGGCTGAAAGTTAGTTCTGTGGCTACCAAATACGTTTGGTCGTCGATAGGAATTTTATCTTCAAAAATCACTGCTCCTGTTCCCGAATTCTTACAAAGATGCAAAAGCTCAGAAGCCAATCCGTCCGAAACATCAATCATCGAAGTAGGCACAACGCCCAAATCTCGTAATTCATAAATCACATCCATACGAGCATTCGGTTTCAATTGGCGTTCAATTACATAATCTTTGTCTTTATCCAATTGTGGCTGCATATCAGGATTCGCCAAAAATACTTGTTTTTCTCTTTCAAGGGTTTGCAAACCCATAAAAGCCGCTCCTAAGTCGCCCGAAACACAAATAATATCGTTTGCTTTGGCGGTGTTTCTTTGAACAATGTTTTCTTTTTGGGCAGTTCCCAAAGCCGTAATTGAAATCACTAAGCCAGAACGAGAGGCAGAAGTATCGCCACCGACTAAATCAACTTTATATTCATCGCAAGCGATTTTGATACCTTCATATAATTCTTCGATAGCCTCTACCGAAAAGCGATTACTGAGTCCGAGACTTACCGTAATTTGTTTTGGAATGGCATTCATCGCCGCAATGTCTGAAACATTTACGGCTACGGCTTTATAGCCTAAGTGTTTGAGTGGCGTATAAGCTAAATCGAAATGTATGCCTTCAAGCAAAAGGTCGGTTGAAACTACCAATTCTTTGCCAGCAGTATCAATAATGGCGGCATCATCCCCAATTCCTTTGAGAGATTCTGGATTTTTAAGTTCAAATTTTGAATTGATTAACTTAATCAAGCCAAATTCACCAATGGTACTTAATTCTGTTCTTGTTTCCATGCTACAAAGTTACGTTCAGAATTTGTGATTGAGATAAGTAAAGCTTTGATTTTTATTATAAACAAAAAAAGCCATTCTGTGAAGAATGGCTAAAAGGTACTTATTTATGTTTGGTTTAAGAATTCACTAACTGTAAATTAACAATTTTGCTACCAGCTTTCAAATCAACTTGCAGAGATTCTAAGGTAACTGCTGCTCCTGTACCGTCAATCGTAACAATGGTAAACTCAATTGTTCCTGTTGTACCAGTAGGATTACTTCCTGCTGAAGTTTTTAAGCCTGTCAAACTTAAAGTTTTATTATCGCTTGATACCGACCAAGTACCTGTAAAAGTTGTATTATCTTTAGCTGTTAGAGTAGCCGTACCAGTTGAAGATAAACTAAGTTTGTAATTAGCATAACCCGGAGCGGTATTGCTGGTTTTAGATTTATCATAAACTTCTACGCCTCCTTCTTTAGCAATGCTTACACTGAAGGTCTTTGTTAGTTTCTCTTTTACAGTAGGTTCAACGGTTGTTTTTGAGCAACTACTGAATACCAAGACGAAAGCAAATAGTATAGGTAAAGATAGAATTAGTTTTTTCATTATTCTGTTATGATTAGTAAATTTTTTGAACTCTAAAAATGATAAAATAAATTGGAATCCCCAAATTTGATACAATATATTAAAAATAATATGTCAAAAAAATATACAAAATCTCAATTAGCCCTTCGTAATGGTCAAGACCGAGACGAAATTTGGGTAGCTTTTCGAGGAATTATTTATGATGTTGGTGCTTCAAGGCTTTGGCGAAATGGCAAACACTATGAGCATTGGGCTGGACAAGACCTTACCGAAGAACTCAAAAATGCCCCTCATACCGACAAAGTATTTGAGAAATTTTCGATTGTGGGTGAATTAATTTAACTACTAACATTGACCCATTTTTTCCAAAAATGGTTGCATTATTTATTCCCAAAATTTTATCTCATGATTTTAATCGCAGAAAGTGGTTCAAGTAAAACGGACTGGCGTATCATTACTAAAAATGGTGTTTTACAGGCCAAAACCATTGGACTAAATCCATATTATCAAACAAGTAATTCAATTATTGAAGAACTTGAAAAAAATCTTTTACCTACGCTTCCTAAAGATGAAGGTGTTTCAGAGGTGTATTATTATGGCACAGGTGTAACAAATGAAGAAAAAGCTGATATTATTCGCTTGGCAATAAAAACCCTTTTCCCCCCTGTTGAAATTACTGAAATATATAGCGATATGCTTGCGGCGGCTCGTGCTTTGTGTGGACGTGAGGCGGGGATTGCTTGTATTTTAGGAACGGGTTCAAACTCTTGTTTTTACGATGGAAATGCCATTACCTTTCAAGTGCCACCTTTAGGTTTTTGGCTCGGAGACGAAGGAAGTGGGGCGTACTTGGGCAAGCAATTGGTGTTGAGCTATCTTCATAAAGAAATGCCACAGGATATTCGTGAGAAATTTGAGAAAAGATTTGGAGCAAAAGACCGTCTCGAAATTTTAGAGAATGGCTACCAAAAACCTTTTCCAAATCGTTACTTTGCTTCTTTTTCTAAATTTATTTTTGATAATCGCAATCATCCTTTCACTTTCGACTTGGCAAGAAACGCCTTTAGCTTATTCTTTGAAAAGTACTTATCGAAGTACCCAAACATACAAGAATATCCCGTACATTTTACGGGTTCGGTAGCATTTTATTACTCTGATATTCTCAGAAGGGTAGCAAATGAAAAAGGTTTTAGCATTGGTAGAATTATGGAAAGCCCCATTGCTGGACTCACTTTATTCCATAAATCATAAGTCTGCTTGGATTATTCGTTGATTTTATCCTCTAAAAATATATATAGCTTGATTGTCGTTTTACACAAGTAATTTATACAGATTCTAAAATACTTTTTGGTGTAATTTTTTTTAAGTAAATAGAGCTGATAAAGAGAAAATTTTTCAGTAATTTTTTAACAAAGAATTGTATTTTTAATAGATAAATACCAAAATTTGCCCTTAGAATCGTAAATTAGGAAGTGGTTTTAAGGATAAAACAAATAAATAAAAGAGAATAATTTCATGGTAAATTACGATAGAAATTTAGGTACAAAACAGAAGGCACTTCGCATCAATCTTGACCGTCGAATTTATGGCTCTTTTGCAGAGATTGGTGCTGGACAGGATGTGGCGGCTAATTTTTTCAAATCTGGCGGAGCATCTGGAACAATTGCAAAAACCATTTCTGCTTATGACATGGCTTTCTCTGATGCAATCTACGGCGAAGAGGAGTCGGGTAGATATGTAGTGGAGGCTCGTCTAATGAAAATGCTGACTCGTGAGTATAAATTATTAAATGTACGTTTGACCGAAATGGCATCAGAACGTACATTTTTTGCTTTTGCGGATACCGTTGCAGCTTTGAATTACCAAAAAACTAACGACCCACACGGTTGGATTGGGCTACGTTTTCAGCTTCAGCCCAATGGTGCTCCCAATGATGTTGTGATTCACGTAAGAATGAAAGACAATGACAACGTGCTACAACAACAAGCTTTGGGGATTATCGGTGTAAACTTGATGTATGGTTGTTTTTATTACCATGAAAAGCCTGAAATTCTTTTAGAATCTTTGATGGACGACCTTTCTTCTGACCGTATCGAGATTGATATGATTCGTTTTAGCGGCCCAGATTTTAAAGAGGTTGATAATCGTTTGATGTCTTTATATTTGGTGAAAAAAGGTTTTACCAATGCCGCACTTTTTGGCCCAGATGGAAATGTAATGCAACCTTCGGAGGCTTTTTATAAGAAACACATCGTGGCAGTTCGTGGGCGTTTTCGTCCTGTAACGAATGTTTCACTGGATATGATTAAAACTGGTTTGAAACAATTTGAAGCCGAACCAGATGTAGATGATGATAAAGTAGTACTCTTGGCAGAGCTAACACTGAAAAATCTACAAGCAGGAAGCGAACAAATTAACGACAGAGATTTCTTGGATAGAGTAGATATTTTATGTTCGCTGGGGCATACTGTATTGATTTCTAATTTCCATGAATATTACAGACTTGTACAATACTTGGGTAGTTTCACAAAATTGAGAATGGGCTTAATCTTGGGTATGCCAAACCTTGATTATATTTTTGAAGAAAAACACTATACCAATATTTCTGGCGGTATTTTGGCGGCTTTCTCTACTTTGTTTGCTCCTAAAATTAAACTTTACTTGCACCCAATGATGAATGCCAAAGGTGAAATCGTAACTACTAAAGAATTTACGCCACCATCGCATCTCAAAGGTTTGTTTCAATACTTGCAAGACAATGATAAATTTGCAGACATTAAGAATTACGATAAAAACCTTTTGAAAATCAATACGGATGCTGTACTTAAATTAATTCAATCGGGTGAGTCTGGTTGGGAAGAATTAGTACCAAAAGTAGTATCTAAATTGGTAAAAGATAATTGTTTGTTTGGGTATCCTTGTGAAGTAACATCAGCATAATAAACTAAGAAAATATCAAAAGGGGATTATGAATGCGTTGATTCATAATCCCTTTTTTTATTGCCAAATGGCTCTTACTACTTCTCTTTTTCCCCAAATTCCTGAGTGTTTTTCTACTTTAAATCCTACCGATTCCATTGCTCTTCTCACTACTGTTTTTGAACAGTAAGTAGTAAGAAAAGCTCCTTTTTTCATAAAAGTAGCCACATGTGCAAATATTTCGGCTGTCCAGAGTTCTGGCTGTGAAGATGGAGCAAAAGCATCATAATAAACAAGGTCGAAAATAGCTTTTTCCTTAAAATCCTGTAAAGTAGTTTGTACTTTTTTAAGGGTAAAATTCGGCGTAATTTCCACGCTTTCGTTCCAGTTTACTTCATGAAGTTTTTGAATTAAATCTGTTCCTAAACCATTTTGAAAATTGAGCAACTTTACATCTTCTCCAGAAATAGGAAAAGGCTCAAGGCTGGTATAGTGAATTTTGATTTGTTGTTTCTCGGCTTCCAAAGCCGTCATCAAAGCATTCAAGCCAGTACCAAAGCCCAATTCTAAAATAGAAATAGCTTTTGTTTCTTGCATTTTTGCCAATAAACCCAATTCAATATATACTCTTTGGGTTTCATCTAAAGCACCACGAACAGAATGATAATGTTGGTTAAACTCGCTGCTGAATAAAGTAGTAAAACCATCGTCAGTAATTCTTACTCTTTCCATTTTTATTAAGGACTTTAAGATTTAGGACTTGAAGACTTTAGGATTTTGAACTGAATGAGGGAAAGACTTTATGGCTTATAGATTTTAGGGTTTTATGATGAGACTGAATGAGAAAAAGACTTGAAGATTAGGATGTTAAATCCTAATCTTCAAGTCTTTCATCATTATATTATCATGTAGTCCTCAAATCTTCAAGTCTCAAGTTTTATCATTATTTTCTCTTGTAGTCCTAAAGTCCAAAGTCCTAAAGTCTTGATTACAACATTTCCACAAAAGTATCAAACAAATAACGTGAATCGTGTGGGCCTGGTGAAGCTTCTGGGTGGTGTTGTACCGAGAAGGCAGGCTTGTCTTTTCTTCTCAAGCCTTCAACAGTTTTGTCGTTAAGGTTGATATGCGTTAATTCTACATTTTCATTTGCCTCTAATTCCGACATTTTTACGGCAAAACCATGATTCTGAGAAGTAATTTCTGATAAACCAGTAATCAAGTTTTTCACAGGATGGTTAAGTCCACGGTGTCCGTTTTTCATTTTATAAGTTGAAAGACCAGACGCTTGTGCCAAAATTTGGTGACCTAAACAGATACCAAAAGTAGGGCTATTGTTCTCGATGATTTGATAAACCGTTTTGATAGCGTAAGGCATCACGGCAGGGTCGCCAGGGCCATTCGAGATAAAGTAGCCATCAGGATTCCAAGCTTTCATGTCTGCGAAAGGAGTTTTAGCTGGGAAAACTTTTAGATAACAACCTCTATCAGTAAGGTTACTTAAAATACTTTTCTTTACACCTAAGTCTAAAACTGCTACTTTGTGTTCTGACTCTGGGTCGCCTAAGAAGTAAGGCTCTTGTGTACAAACCTGAGAAGACAATTCCAAACCTTCCATTGGTGGAATTTTTGCCAACTCTTTTTTCAATTCTTCTACATCCAAAATTTCAGAAGAAATGATGCAGTTCATTACACCAACTTCACGGATATGACGAACGATTTGACGAGTATCAACGCCAGAAATACCGACGATACCTGCTTTTTCAAAATAATTTTGAAGCGAATCATCAGCCGTTTTACGTGAATGAATCGGAGAAAATTCATTACAAACCATTCCAGCGATTTTAACAGAACCAGATTCTTCTTCTAAGTCGTTTACCACGCCATAATTTCCGATATGTGAAGTAGTATTAACAATTACTTGTCCGAAATACGAAGGGTCAGTATAGATTTCCTGATAGCCCGTCATACCTGTATTAAAGCAAATTTCTCCGCCACTTGTCCCGATTTTTCCGAGAGCATTCCCTCTAAAAACTGTACCGTCTTCCAACAACAAAATAGCTGCTTGGCTTTGTGTTACTTTCATTTGATTGTTTCTTGGTAAAAGATTGCACTATAAAAAAGGAGGTCAATTAATTTGACCTCCTAATAAAAATATTTTTTAGAAACGATAAAACAGCCTTTTTTTGAAGGTAAATCTTTGGACATTTCCCAGAAGTAACTTGTATATACGGCTTGTATCATCATTTATTTCATTTCTTGTGCAAAGATAGGGAATAAATGATTTTTGGACAAACGCTTTTTAAAGTGAATTGTTTTTAAATGTTAGTAAGAGAGAATTTTCCGAGATTTTATTGTACGTTACTTGCATTTCTTGTCTTGATACAAGAAAAGTAACCAAAGCGTCGGTCGCAAAAGAAAATCAAGAAATTCCGAATCGCATCGGCGAGCCGACTCGCTTCGCTCAAACAGCGGAATTTCGGAGAAAAAATAAATAAAAGAGTTAGTGAAATTATTTTTTACCATGCTTCCTAAAAGCTTGGATTAGTTGATATTCAAAGTAAGTTATGAAAATTTTAGAGAGAAAATCGACAACACTAATTGCCCATGTAAGCTTGATTAGTTCGGGTTTTGTGTTTTTTAGAATTGAAATAATGTCTTTTGATTTATGTAGAGGATTGAAAAATTCTAAGAAAGCAGGTATAGAATTATTACAAAAGAAAATCCATCCAACCTTTGTGAATGAAAAGGAAATACCACTACTAAAGCTTATTAGTGAGAAACATAATAGTGTGCATATCACTGTTGAAAATAGTCCTCTAGCCCAGTTTGTTCCATGATTGGTTGATATTTTTCCCAAGAACAAGTTCATTTTTTCCCAATAACTAATCTTATTACTTTTTTCCAATGCGTTCATTTCTTTAGCATAATACTCTAAAGCACTAACTGCATCACCTCTATTTTCATAGATTTTTTTCAATTGCCCATAGCCAAGACGTTGTTGTTCTGAACTAATTGTACCATCATCGGATTTAATTTCAAAGGGCATAACAGTATCGGATAGAAATGATTCCGTTATTTTTGAGCTTTTAAAATATAGATATAGTCTGGAAAAATCTGAACCCATAAACGTAGTTTTCCCCAAATCAGAATTCTTTATAATAAAAAATCCCATTTTTTCATTGTTGAGTTTGGGTGTAGGATAAGTGACATCTTTAAAATAAATATTTCCAAAATTGGTTAGATTATCAATATTAATATTTGTTGGAGTATTAATACTAACAAACTCACAGTAAGTATCTTTTGGAATAATTCCTTCTAATTTGAGAGATGAAATTTGTCCATTTCTATTTTCAAATAAAATTTTTTTACAATTGAATTTTGTGAAATCTATTTGTAAGTCATTTACGGTTAAGTTAAAATAAAAAGATAGTCTTAATCTATCATTTACTTTGATGTTATCTGAAAAACTTAGCTTTCCAAATTCTCCTCCATTAATATCAATCTCTTTAAACTGTCCACCAAACACTGATAGTGATTTGTATTTTCCAGAATGAAAATTAAGGTCGGCTTCAAAGATAGTATTTTCTCCAATTCGCAAACCTTTTTCAAAACAGGAATTTTCAAATGAAACATCTCCTTTAAATATCGAATCATAAAATGAAAGCTCTCTTTTAAAAGTACCTCCCCAAAATCTTACAGTTTTTTCAAAAGTGTTATTGTCAAGTACTATTTTATCCCAGAAAATTGGTCCTCGTGTCTCAAAAATACTCTTGATTTTATTATAAAATATGTAAACTTCATCTTGATAAGAGCCATCAAGGAACAAATTGCCAATTTCACAACCTGTTACTAATAATTGATTATTGAAAACTATATCTGAGTTTATTCTAATATGGCTTACTGTAGAGTTTTCAAATTTTACATATTTATTGAAAATACCTTCGTTAAATGTTATACTATTTATAGAACAATCTGAAATCACTATTGGATAAGGATATTCATATTTAGTATCAAGTTTAATCTCTTGATTGATACCAATATTGTTTAATCGTATTTCATTATTAAAAAACCAATTTTTCCATAAATCTTCCTCTCCTTTTTTAGCTTGTATTACTTGAGTGAAAAGAGAGGCTTGTATAGTTTTTATAATGTCCGGACGTTTCATTTTCAATTATATTTTATTTGGTTTAAAGAAAAGTTTTTTTTCAAACCTTATTAAGTTCGCTTTAATTATTGTGAGAAAATTAATCTGATTCAACTTTAAAATGAAAAAATATTAAAACTCTTTTTTATAAATTATACAATATATTTTTATGTTGTTCAAACAAAAAAAAGCACAAACTCCAAAGAGCCTGTGCTTTTAATATTTTTTGGTAATTGGAAATTAATTCACAATTACGAATTACAATACTGCTTCTGCCAAAACCAATACTTTGTTGTTTAATACTTCAACAACTCCACCGTCGATAGTGAATACTTCTTTGTCAGCCGCTAATGTTCCTTTTCCTAAAGTAGAAACGATAGGAGCGTGGTCTTTCAAAATTTGAAAAGAACCATTTGTGCCGGGTAGAGTAACTACTTCTACTTCACCTGAGAACACTTTTTTATCGGGAGTAATGATTTGTAAATTCATTTCTATAAGAATTTGAAAATTTGAGAATCTGAAAATTTGAAAAAGAATTCAAATCAAAAGTGTGTCAATTATTTTCAAATTAACACACTTTCAAATTTTCAAATTATTTCGATGCTTCTGCTACTAATCTTTCTCCTTTCGCAATGGCATCTTCGATGCTACCAACTAAGTTGAAAGCTGCTTCTGGAAGGTGGTCATAAGTACCGTCGATGATAGCATTGAAACCTTTGATAGTATCATTGATATCAACTAATACACCTTTCAAACCTGTAAATTGTTCAGCAACGAAGAATGGTTGTGATAAGAAACGTTGAACACGTCTTGCACGAGATACTACCAATTTATCGTCTTCTGATAATTCATCCAAACCAAGGATGGCGATAATATCTTGTAATTCTTTATAACGTTGAAGAATCTCTTTCACTCTTTGTGCAGTGTTGTAGTGAAGGTCACCTAATACTGCTGGAGACAAAATACGTGAAGAAGAATCTAATGGATCTACGGCTGGATAGATACCTAACTCGGCAATCTTACGAGATAATACCGTTGTAGCATCTAAGTGAGTAAATGTTGTAGCAGGAGCAGGGTCAGTTAAGTCATCGGCAGGTACATAAACCGCTTGTACTGAAGTAATTGAACCTCTTTTTGTTGAAGTAATACGCTCTTGCATCGCACCCATTTCAGTAGCAAGCGTTGGTTGGTAACCTACCGCTGAAGGCATACGACCTAAAAGGGCTGATACCTCAGAACCTGCTTGTGTAAAACGGAAGATATTATCGATAAAGAAAAGGATATCACGACCTTGGTCTTCACCTTCTGCATCACGGAAATATTCAGCAACTGTCAAACCAGAAAGAGCAACTCTTGCACGAGCTCCAGGAGGTTCGTTCATTTGACCGAACACCAAAGTAGCTTGTGAAGTAAGAAGAGCTTCTTCATCTACTTTAGAAAGATCCCACTGACCTTCTTCCATAGCGTGTTTGAAATCTTCACCATAACGGATTACGTTTGATTCAATCATCTCACGCAATAAGTCGTTACCCTCACGAGTACGCTCACCAACACCAGCGAATACAGAAAGACCTTCGTAAGCTTTAGCGATGTTGTTGATAAGTTCCATAATTAATACGGTCTTACCTACCCCAGCACCACCAAATAAACCAATTTTACCACCTTTCACATAAGGAGCAAGTAAGTCAATTACTTTGATACCTGTGAAAAGCACCTCTGTTGAAGTAGCCAACTCGTCGTATTTAGGTGCAAGACGGTGAATAGGCATTTTCTTGTTAGTGACAGGTTGAGCAATTCCATCAATTGCCTCTCCAACTACATTGAAAAGACGACCTTTGATACTATCGCCAGTAGGCATTGAGATTGCCTGTCCTAAGTCAATAACTTCTTGACCTCTTTGAAGTCCTTCTGTACCTTCCATTGCGATGGTACGAACTCGGTCTTCTCCTAAATGTTGTTGTACTTCGAGAATAACTTTGGTGCCGTTGGCTTTTGTAACCTCCAAGGCATTCAAAATTGTGGGGAGATGAGAGTCAGCACCCTCGAAGCTCACGTCCACAACTGGGCCGATTACTTGCGTAACTTTCCCTTTATTGACTGCATTTGCCATTTGTATTGTGATTTTGTTATCTGATTGTCAAGTGATTACGTTTTTTCAGTACTTAACGTAGTATTTCAGATTGCAAAACTACTTGGTAAAATTCAGATAAACAATTCTGTTTTTGGATTTTTACCATATTTTTTGCTTAAAAAGTATCGTTTTGTTGGATTGCTTTAAGAGTGCCACTTCATTTTTATACTTTATTCAGATAGATAAGGATTATTTTATCAGAGCGGCAATATTGGATTGGACAAAAGGAATATTGGCTTCCCAGAGGACATCTTGGCTTTGTTAAGCTGTATCAGATTCTTTTTGATACTCTTTTTGTTTGTCAAAACATACTCCGAGCCTTTCCATTGACCTTAAAAGGATGTCCGATGAACTTTTTAGGTGCTAATAATCGAATAAAACCCTAAACAAACAAAAAAAGGGTCAGTAAATACCGACCCTTTTTTTATAATTAGTAAACCTAAACTATAACAATTCATAAATACCAGCTACGCCTTGGCCGCCACCAACGCAAGCCGATACCATGCCGTATTTTTGATTTCTACGACGCATTTCATTAAATAATTGTATCGAAAGTTTTGCTCCCGAACAACCCAGTGGATGTCCTAAAGCAATTGCTCCACCATTTACATTAATCTTGGAGCGGTCTAAATCTAATTCTTTGATAACCGCCAACGACTGTGCCGCAAAAGCCTCGTTCAGCTCTATTTGGTCGATGTCGTTGATACTCAATCCTGCTCTTTTCAGTGCCAAAGGTATAGCTGCCACTGGCCCAATACCCATGATGCGAGGCTCAACGCCAGCCGTGGTATAAGTAACCATACGAGCAATCGGTTCAAGATTTAATTCTTTTACCATCGCTTCGGACATTACCATTACAAAAGCAGCACCGTCTGAAGTTTGGGAAGAATTCCCTGCCGTTACTGTTCCGCCTGCGGCAAAAACAGGTTTCAAATTTGCCAAAGCCTCCATACTTGTACCAGCTCTTGGACCTTCGTCGGTGTCCACTACGTACTCACGGTTTTTCTTTTTGCCAGTATTGGCATCAAAATAAGTTTCCTTCACCGTAATTGGTACGATCTCATCTTTGAACAAACCATTGGCTTGTGCAGCCAAAGCTTTGGTATGAGATTCTACCGAAAATTCATCTTGCTCTTCACGAGAAATCTTGAATTGTTCACGTACTTGTTCGGCAGTTAAGCCCATTCCGATATAATAATCTGGATGTTTCTGAGCAATTTCAAAATTCAATGCCATTTTGTAGCCCGTTGTGGGTACTAAAGACATAGATTCTGCTCCGCCAGCAATGATACAATCTGCTAAACCCGAATGAATTTTAGCAGAAGCCAAAGCGATGGCTTCTAAACCTGAACCACAATAACGGTTGATGGTAAAACCGGGTACATTTTGTGGTAAAGATAAAAGAGCAATATAGCGAGCAATTTGCATTCCTTGCTCTGCTTCTGGAACGGCATTACCTACAATTAAATCATCTACACGAGTAGGGTCTAAAGCAGGTACTTGTGCCACCAAATGTTTGATAACTTCCGCTGCCAAATCATCGGGTCTTGTAAAACGGAAAACACCTCTTGGGGCTTTTCCAACAGCGGTACGATAGCCCGCTACGATATATGCGTTCATGTTAATTTAGCTTTTGTATAGCTTTGAGCCTTGAGCTATGAGCTTTGAGCTGTTAAACTATTGTGATTTTGAATAAATTGGTTTGAAGCTTTGAGATGTGAGCCTTGAGCTGTTTTTGAAAAAGCTCGTAGCTCAAGGCTCACAGCTTTAACCTAATTCCTTGGTGGTTTCCCTCCATTCAGTAATCCTTGCATACGCTCTAAAGTCTTTCTCTCTGCCGAAAGCGAAAGGAAAGCTTCACGTTCTAAATCTAATAAGTACTGTTCTGAAACCAATTGTGGATAACTCAAATCTCCCCCAGAAATTACGTAGGCTAATTTCTCTGCAATCTTGGCATCATGTTCTGAAATGTATCTACCCATTTTCATTCCTTGAATACCTGCTTTGAAAAGAGCAATACCTGCTTTGCCTTGTACTTTAATATCAGTACGCTTTTTAGGTTGCGTATAACCTGCCTCGGCTAATTCGATGGCAGCTTGTTTGGCATCGGCAATCAAGCGAGAGCGATTCAAAACAATTTCATCACCACGACGCAAGTAATTCATTTCAAAAGCTTCCTGTGCTGAAGTACTTACTTTTGCCATTGCAATATTCATAAAGGCATTTTGCAGAGTATTCAATTCTGGGTCGCCATTTTTGTATAAATCAGAGCAACGCAAAGCCATTTCTTTTGTTCCTCCTCCCGCAGGAATCAAACCTACGCCAACTTCTACCAAACCCATATAAGTTTCAGCACCAGCCACTACTCTGTCGGCATGAAGATTGATTTCGCAACCACCGCCCAAAGCCAAAGAATGCGGAGCAACCACCACAGGAATTGAAGAGTATCGTACTCGCATCATCGTTTGTTGGAACTGAGCAATCATCATATTGATTTCATCATACTCCTGCTCAATTGCAAACATGAATAACATCGCCAAATTTGCCCCAGCCGAAAAAGCTTCTGTACTGTCATTTCCGATAACCAAACCACGGAAGTCTTTTTCTGCCAAAGCAATTGATTTCTGAATACCTTCAATCACGCCAGCACCCATTGTATTCATTTTTGAACGGAATTCTAAACCCAGAATGCCATCACCCAAGTCATACACATTACTTTCAGCATTTTTCCAGACGATATTATTAGAAAGATTTTCTAAAATAATAAAGGATTCTGTTCCCGGAATTACTTTATAAGATTTCGTCGGAATATCATAATACAAGCGTTTTCCGCCTTCTCTTTTGTAGAAAGTTTTTGCACCCGAAGCCAACATTTCATGCACCCAATCTGCTGATTTCATGCCTTCGTTTTGCATCAGTTCAAGACCTTTTTCTACACCGATGGCATCCCAAGTTTCAAACAAACCCATTTCCCAACCAAAACCTGCACAAATGGCGGCATCAATTCGGTATAATTCATCTGAAATTTCAGGAATACGTTTTGTTACGTAGCTAAAGCCATCTAAAATAGTCTTTCTGTAAAATTCGCCTGCTTTGCCTTTGTCGGCCAATAAAACCGCAAAGCGGTCTTTCAAAGCCAAAGTTTTGGTTTGTTCAAAAACGGGGAATTTTACTTTCTGTGAAGGTGCGTACTCAAACGTTTTTAGATTCAATGCCAAAATTTCTGATTTGCCATTTGCTCCTTTGATTTTCTTGTAAAAACCTTGACCAGTTTTATCGCCCAACCATTTATTTTCTTGGAGTTTCTTCACCATTGCTGGCAAAAGGAAAGTATCCTTAGCGTCGTCGTCAGTTAAACCAGCGTACAGATTATTAGAAACATTGATAGTGGTATCTAAACCCACAACATCAGACAAACGGAAAGTACCAGATTTCGGGCGACCAACCACTACCGAAGTAAGTTTATCAACTTCTTCTACGGTCAGCCCCATTTCTTCCACTACTTGCATGGTTTTCATCATCGAGTACACACCCACACGGTTGGCGATGAAAGCAGGAGTATCTTTACACAAAACGGTAGTTTTACCCAGAAAACGGTCGCCGTAGTGCATCAAGAAATCAATGACCGAAGCATCAGTAGCAGGTGTTGGAATGATTTCCAACAATTTTAGATAACGAGGAGGATTGAAAAAGTGTGTTCCGCAGAAATGTTTTCGGAAATCTTCCGAACGCCCCTCTGCCATTAAGTGAATTGGAATCCCCGAAGTATTAGAAGTAATCAAAGTTCCTGCTTTACGAAAAGCATCTACTTTTTCATACAAAGATTTTTTAATCGCTAAATTTTCAACCACAACTTCAATTACCCAGTCGTATTGATTGATTTCCGAAAGGTTATCATCAAAGTTTCCTAATTTAATTCGGTTGGCAAAAGAGGCAGAATATAATGCCGCTGGATTAGCTTTTAAAGTTTGTTGAAAGGCTGTGTTCACGATGCGATTTCGTACCGCAGGATGTTGAATACTCAGCCCTTTAGCTTTTTCTGCATCGTTGGGTTCTTTCGGAACAATATCCAAAAGCATGACCTCAACGCCAATATTAGCAAAATGGCAAGCAATACGGCTTCCCATAATCCCAGAGCCAAGTACGGCTACTTTTCTAATTGAACGGTTCATGTTGGTTGTTTTATAAATTATATAGGTAAAGTTAAATAAAAATAAAATTGTTATGCAAGCATACTATTTTATTTTTATTTTATTTGTAGAAATAAAACAAAAAAACCCACCAAAATGGTGAGTTTTTTGCGTATTAACCTTTTCTAAAAATTCACACGAATTGTGTAAATGCTGTTGAATATACTTACGTAAATGCTGTGTAAGTACATATACTTATGGTATGTTCAATGTCTTTGCCATGAGATAGTCTGTCTGAGCTTCTTCGCCAAATTGAAAGATGTGTTCGCCACAAATTTCAAAGCCGTATCTTTTATAGAAGTTAATTGCCTTGTGATTATACTCCCAAACACCAAGCCAAATCAAATCAAAGTGTAATTTTTTTGCAAAATCAACGCATTCTTCCATAAGGCTCAAACCGAATGATTTCCCATGAAACGTCTTTTTTATATAAATTCGTTCCAGTTCAATGGCGTTTTTGTCTAAAAATTCTTGTGTATTTACCCTTAATTTAGCATAACCAATAATTGAATTTTCTAATTCTACCAAAAGAAAATAAGTGTTGGGCGTGAGCATTTCATTTTTTAATTGATTTTCGTTGAAATGCTCTTTTAAATATTTTTGTAGATTTTCGGGAGTATTATGTTCTTGATAAGTATCAACAAAAGTACTTTCTGATATTTCACAGAGAGCAGGTAAATCCTTTAATGTTGCTTTCCTTATATGAATGTTTATACTCATTTTTTTCTACTTGTGAATGAAAGAAATATTTTCTGAGCAAAGAAACTGATTTCTATTTATAATAAAAAATACTTAATTTGTATTAATTAATGCTTTTTCGGTATTAATAATATTGTTTTTTGTAAGATTATACGCCAAGTTTCGTATAAGCCCGTGAGTCACAATACTGAACGAATCAAAAAAAATGGAATTTAGACAGTTGGAATATTTTTTAGGTGTTGCTTCAGAGCTTCATTTTTCGAAGGCTTCTGAAAAATTGTTTATCGCACAGCCTGCTCTTAGCCGACAGATTCAACAATTAGAACAAAACTTAGGAGTACTTTTATTTGAACGTGACAAGCGAAATGTAAAACTTACGCCTGCTGGAGAGTACCTTTGTGTTGAAGCTTCACGATTACTTTCACAACTAAATAATATCAAACAAAGAACGCAATTGATACATTCAGGGGAGGAGGGAGATATTAGAATTGGGCATCCCGGTTCGGCTATTTATTCGGTGATTCCTCCACTTTTGTCAAGTCTAAAATTACATTTTCCCAATATCAAGGCGAATTTATCAGAGGTTTTGGACAATTATATCCTGACAGCCCTGAAAAACCATGAAATTGATGTGGGTTTTATTCGTGAGATTTATCCAGACAAGTACTTAAATGCTAAAGTACTTTATAAAGAATCTTTTGCTTTGGTATTGCCCGAAAGTCATTCTATCAATGACGATAACTTTGAAAGCTTGGCACAAGTAAAACACGAAAATTTTATTTTGCCACCTCAAAGTTCAAGCTCTACTTATTACGATATGCTTTTGAGTATATGTTGGCGTGAAAATTTTATTCCGAATATCGTTCATGAGTCGAATTATGGGGCTACCATTTTACGTTTGGTAGAGCATAATTTAGGTATTTCGTTGATGCCTATTTCGTATAAATTTGGCTCGGCAATGCGAGTAAAATTTATTGAACTCAAGAAAATTCCTGAAAAAACACAACTTTCGATTGTCTGGAGAAATGATGATAACAATCCAGTTTTACAAAAGTTTCTTCAAATTACAGAGTTATTTGATTTTCAAAACGCTAATTATCGTTCTTAAAATGCGTTTGTAATTGCATTTAAAAATATAGACATGGCAAATTTAGACATCATAGATTTAAAGATTTTACAGTTGCTTCAAGCCAATGCTTTGATGACCAACAAGGAGATTGCGGCAAGGTTGAATTTAACCACAACACCTATTCACGAAAGGATAAAAAGGCTTGAAAATGAGGGGGTTATTGAGAAATATACGGCTATTCTGAATAAATCAAAGCTTGGGAAAAGTCTGGTAGTTTTAGTGGATGTTACGCTGAAAGAACACGCAGCCAGTTTTTTGGAACAATTTGAAAAAGACGTGTTACTTTTACCAGAAGTAGTAGAATGTTATTGTATTTCGGGAGGTTCAGATTTTTTACTGAAAGTATTAGTGAAAGATATGGACGAGTATCGCCATTTTATTTTACATAAATTAGCGACACTCTCGAATATTGGAAATGCTCAAAGCAGATTTGTAGTCAATGAAATAAAAAGCCAAACGCCTGTGCCGATTGATGTTTGAAATAGATGTATGATGTGTTATATATGATGTTGTTTGTAAATTACTTTCTCATACTTAATACATCGTACCTCGTATAACACATCATATCTCATACATCATAAAACATCATTTAACAACTGGTGGCGTATTTTTCTTGCCAAAAACAGAAAGATGCACATAACGTTTTGGAGCTAATCTAAAGTCAATCAAGAGCTTATCTAAGTCAGCTAAAGAGCGGTTCAAATTGCTGTAAAGCGAATCATCTTTGATAAGTTTGCCCATAGAACCTTGTCCAGCTTCAAGTCCTTGCATGATTTTCTGTAAACCCTCTAAAGATTTTTGAGTAGTAGCCAAAGCCTGACCAATTTTTAAGGCGTTCAACGAATCGGCCATTGTATTAAACTTCCCAATGAGTGGTTTGATACTTCTTTCGGTTTCGATAAGGTTACCTGAAAGTACTCTCATATTGCTTGAAATTCCAGCTAAATTATTGCGATTTTCAAGAATAGTACTGTTTAAAGACGAAGAAATGGTAGATAATGAACGGTCGGAATTTCTGACTAAACCATTTACTAATACACCTGTACCTTCAAAACTTTTACTTACGTAGCGAAGAGATTTTGTGAGAGAATCTAAATTTTGAATCAAAGGAAGAGCCTTTTCTTTTAATAAATCCGTAACACCTGTTTCGGAAGAAGCCACCAAACTACCGCCATCTTGGATAATTTCACCGCCCAAACGCCCCATTTTCAGTTTGATTAATTTACCGCCTAAGAGACCATCGGAAGCTAAAATGGCTTGTGTTCCCGCAGGAAGTTGTAAATCTTTTCGGATTGATAGCGTAACTTTTACTTTGTTGGCTTGGTCGTATAATAATTCAATTTGTTTTACTCTTCCAATTTTCATACCGCTCAAGGAAACTTGGTTGGCGGCGGTTAAACCTTCTATATTATCAAAAATGACAACATATTTATTTTCTTGAGTAAGAAAGTCTTTTCCTTTGAGGAAATTGAATCCTAAATATAAAATGGCAAAGCTCGTGAGGGCAAAAATACCTATTTTAGTTTCTTTTGAAATAGTCATAATGTTGATTACTGAAGTTTTAGAGTCATTTTGTAAAACACTTGATAGCCCCCCAAGCTAAAATATTAAAGCATTAATTTTCGATTTCTTCTTTGTAAGATTTGAAGGCCCTGAAAATAGAGTCTGCTATTTCGTCTTGTCCTTCCCAAGATGCCAAGTATTGTTCTTCGTATTTATTCGTTAAGAAACCCGTTTCTACCAAAACACTCGGCATAGCCGTTTCCCAAAGTACCAAGAATCCAGCTTGTTTTACGCCATAGCTGTTTCTTTCGGTTTGTCTTTTAAACTGTCGTTCAATTTTTTGTGCCAACTTAATGCTATTCATCATAAAAGCACTTTGGTAATTTGCCATCATAATATGCCCAAGTGGCGAATTGGGGTCGAAACCATTATAGTTTTTTTCGTAATTGGCTTCTTGCAAAATTACAGAGTTTTCTCTTTTGGCTACTTCAAGATTATTGTTCGTCTTATGTAACCCCATTGTGTAAGTCTCAGTTCCCGCAAATTTTGAAGAAGGGTGCGAATTGCAATGAATAGAAATAAATAAATTAGCTTTGTTTCTGTTTGCAATAGCCGACCTTTCGTGTAAGTCAACGAAGACATCTTTCATTCTTGTATAAAGAACTCGTACTTCTGGGTACTCTTCTTTGATTTTTGCCCCTAATTCCAAGGCAATTTTCAAAGCGATTTTCGATTCGTTGTAGGAAGCTCCGTGGCAGCCTGGGTCTTTTCCTCCATGCCCAGCATCAATGACGATGGTTCGTATTCTACTGTCGAAACGAGTAGCTTTTTTTTCGACAATTTCTTCAACTGAATATCTAAGCGTGAAACCACTCAGCGAGCATATCGAAGTGATTAATAAAAAACCTTTAACAAACTTTAACATTATTTTCGGGTTGTTTCGCAATGTTCAAAGAGTAATGGAGTATTTTTGTAATCTATTAATAAAGTACAAATATAAATTTTAAAGACTTCTGAAAAAAGCAATCAACATATTCAGTATCGCAATGTGCTTACTTTTGGGGCTTTTATTCGTCAATAAAGCCTCATCACAGCGACTATTGGGCGGAAAAGCCTATAAACCTGAGAGTAAAAAAAGTAAAAATATCACTCCAACTGATACCGTTCGGAAAGATACTACCAACCTAAGCCTTGCGAAAACCATTCCAGACTCTTTGAAAAAAGAGAGTGAACTTACCACAACAGTTGTTTACACTGCCAAAGATTCTACCATTATGGACACCGAACACCAAATGGTTTATCTCTACGGTGATGCAAAAGTAACCTATGGAGATATTTCTTTGGAGTCAGATTTTATACTTTTAGACTGGGCAAAGAACGAAGTAACTGCCCATGGTACGATGGATTCGACTACCCACAAAATAAAAGGTAAACCCATTTTTAAGCAAGGTAACGACCCCTACGATGCCGACGAAATTAAGTATAATTTCAAGTCTAAAAAAGCACTTATCAAAGGCTTAATTACTACGCAAGGCGAAGGGTTTATTCAAGGGCAAAAAGTAAAAAAAGACAATGAGGATAATTTGTATATCCGTAATGCCATTTATACAACCTGTAACCTCGAACATCCCCATTTTAATATCAGAGCTACCAAAATTAAAGTAGTAGGTAAACGTGAAATTGTGGCTGGGCCATTTCATTTTGAGCTAAACGAAATTCCTTTACCAATTGGTTTACCTTTTGGATTTTTCCCATACAAACCCCCACAAGAATCGGGTACTTCGGGTATTATCATGCCTACTTATGGCGAAGAGCCACAAGGTAGAGGGTTCTTCTTGCGTGACGGTGGTTATTATTTTGCTATTAGCCCGAATATAGGTTTGAGACTTACGGGTGAGATTTACTCTAAAGGTAGTTTTGGTATAACTGCCAATTCGCAGTATATCAAGCGTTATCGTTATGCAGGTACTTTTAATGTAAACTTCCGCCAAAGTAATAATGGCGATGAGTTTAATAGATTGACCAGAAATGACTACGGGATTCAATGGTCGCACTCGCCACAGAGTAGAGGAAATTCGAGTTTTTCGGCTTCTGTAAACTTACAGAGTAATTCAAACAGCCAATATAACAGTTTGAGTACCAGTAGTTATCTTTCTACTGCTTTGAACTCGTCTATTCAATATTCACGTAATATTGGTCAAACTGTACGTACCAGTGTGAGCTTGCAAGCTGACCAAAATACTATTACGAAAGCGGTAAACGTAAATACAAACTATACTTTGGGCTTGAATCAATTTCAGCCATTTAAAAAGAAAAATGCTGTTGTTGACCGTTTTATCGACCAATTCCGTATGGGTTTAGATATTTCGGGTTCTTATGGAATTACAAACCAAGTGGCATTGACCAACCGTTCTTATAACAACTTAGGTTACACGGTTTATAGAATGATTGATACGCTTGACCTCGACCAAACCAAAGCTTTAACCGTTACGTCTTCTACAAGTACTACGACTAATCTTGCTCGTGATGGTGTAATTCCGTTCAACCTTCAAACCTTACCAGATTTACTAAAAAACGCCACATTCAAGGCTCAGTATAGTATTCCGATTTCCTTACCGAATATCAAAATTGGTCGCTATATCAACCTTACACCGGGCTTTAGTTTGTCTGGAAATATTTATCGTCAGAAGTATCGATATAATTTTAAATCATACAACGATTTAGCTGCAATTTATAGTAAAGACACCACAGCTGGAAAAGGGGCAGTGCAAATAGATACATTGCGTGGAGGAGCATTTTATGCCGATTATTCCTATGCTTTTACCATGAGTATGAACACTCGTTTGTATGGAACAATCAATTTCAAAAAAGGTAGATTACAAGGCATTCGTCATACTTTGTCGCCGAACATAAGTATCAGTTATACGCCAGATTTTACCGACCCTAAGTATGGCTTTTATCAAACGGTTCAAATCAATAACCGTGTGCATACTTACCAAAAAGGAGAAACGATTCCAAGTAGTATGATTGGGCAAGAAACTTTGCCGGGCGATTATTTGAATATTTCAACTTTTAATCCAACACAAACCAACAGAGGTAGCCAATCAGGGGGTATAAGTTTTGGTTTTCAGAATACTTTAGAAGCTAAACTCAGAGCAAAATCGGATACGGCTCAGAAAGATTTTGAAAAGATAAACTTGATTGATAATTTCTCGCTTACGGGTAACTACAACTTTTTTGCTACACAGTACAAACTTTCAAACTTGAACTTCTCTGCCAATTCGAGAGTGAAAAAGTTTGATATAAATTTGGGTGGTTCACTCGACCCTTACAAGTACGTAAATGATGGCTATTCAACCACAGGACGAAAAATTGATACGCTTTTGTTTAGTTTGGGCGAAGGTTTTGCGAAGTTGGCAAGTTTCAACTTTGCACTAAGTAAAAGCTTCAAGCCTCAGTCAGCGAATGCTAAAAAGACAAATGCAAACGGAACTGAAGGACAAATGAACCAAATCAACAGAAATATCAATGATTATGTGGACTGGACTGTGCCTTGGAATTTACAGTTTGCGGTCAACTATAACATGTATCGTACTGGTCTTGCACCAGCTACAACAGTAATGGCAATGACAGCCAAAGGCGATGTGAAATTGACCGAAAAATGGAATTTTTCGATAAGTACAGGTTACGACTTTGTGAATAAAGGAATGTCTTTGACAAACATCAGTATTCACCGAGATTTACACTGTTGGGAAGCCAATTTCGACTGGACACCTATCGCCAGCCCTTACTACGGTCGTGCGAGTACTTACTCATTTACCCTTCGTGTAAAATCATCTTTGTTACAAGAACTAAAATTATCACGTAGAAATACTTTCTACGATAAAGGTGGATTCTAAGTATTAGATATGAATTATGATGTATGAGTTATGAGATGATTTATAGCTTAAAATTTTGTAAAACCTCTATTTCTGATTTCAAGGATGGCATAAAACTTTGTAAAACCTATATTCCTGATTTCGGGAATGGTACAAAACTTTGTAAAACCTATATTCCTGATTTCGGGAATGGCATAAAACTTTGTAAAACCTATATTCCTGATTTCAGAAATGGTATAATACAAAAATTGACTCAGAGTAAAATCTATTTTCTATGGCTTGTAAACTATTTCAAATATCCATATTCAATAGCCAATTTAATTAAACCAGCTACATTTTTTACTTCAAATTTTGCCAATAAATTACTTCTATGTGTTTCTACGGTTTTGTCGCTGATAAACAATTCAGTAGCAATTTCTTTGGTGGTTAATCCTTTGCCGATAAGGTCTAAAATTTCTCTTTCTCTTCTGGTAAATTTAATTTGATAAATACTTTTGGTTTGCTGTTTCTGGCGACTCAAACCTTTCAAAATTATATCAGTCACTTCCTTACTCTGAAACGTTTCGCCTTCATGCACACAGCGAATCGCCTTTAACAATTCTTGTCTTCCTGTATTTTTGAGTAAGTAACCCGAAGCTCCATTTTTCAACATTTTGGTGATAAAACTTTCTTCATGATACATCGAAATCGCCAATACTTTTACACTCGGAAATTGGTCAGTAATACTTTTACAAAGGTCCAGCCCACTTTCGTTTCCTAAATTGATGTCCAACAAAATCACATCGCAAGGCGTTTTTTTCAACATTTCAAAAGTCTGAGATGAATTTTGACATTCGCCAATTACTTCAATATCATCCTCTTGGCTCAAAATGGAATAAAGTCCTTCCGTAAAAATTTTATGGTCATCAACTAATAAAATACGAATCATGGGATGTTTTTAAATAAAATTGTGAATTTTGATAGACGAAATTATAAAGAAATGACCAGATGAATCATCAACTATTACTTTTAATGTTTTTGCTTAGTTTTTCGGTACTCGGACAAAAGCCCTATCCCGACCCACAGAAAAATTATTCTAAAGCATCTTTGGAGCAGTATCTTCAATATTATCAAAGTAAAAAAGATACCGCAGGCTTGGCGTTTACATACTTGACCTATGCAAAAAATCAAGAGCGTTGGAACACCGCCGATGAGTCACCAGTGAAGAGCTACCGCAAAAGCATGGAATTTTTTATGATGGTAAAAGATTCTATCAATTATCATGAAGCCAACGGTTCATTGGGTATTTACTTTATGGGACGTCCGTTTTTTAATAAGTATTCCCGTGAATATTTAAGTCAAAGTTCTGAGTTTTTTCGTAGGAAAAAATTACCCCGAAGCGAAATTGGGCATCTTATCAATTTGGCAAGTAGCTACATTTATGAAGATAATTTTAAAGTAGCCTTAAAGCTTTTGAAGCGTTGTGAAAAATTAAACGTCTATGTAAAAGATAGCCTTTATGCAGGCAGAATTGCGGGGGCTTATGCCGATTTATACTGCCGAAATAAGGATATGAAAACGGCTTACGTGTATGCAATTAAAAGTTTGAAAATTGCTAAATCCTTGAAAGTGAACTGGTTAGAAGCTGTTTCGTATTTTTATTTGAGTGTTTGTAACAAAATGTTTCAGAAAAATAAAGAAGCTACCGAAAACCTAATGCAAAGCCTAAAACTTACCGAAAACGACTTTATTCAATTGCCTTTAAGGAAAGAGGTATATCGAAATTTGGGCTATTTATACGAAGAAAGTGGCGATTACAAACAAGCCAATCATTATTTTCAAATGGCTTTGTACAGTAGCGAAAGTAATTATAATTCAAGTATTGAATTAGACGTGCGTTCGGTACGAGAGTATAAATTAATTGAAGAGCAAAATGCCCAATTGGCAAAAATAGAGTTAGAAAAAAAGTTGACAGACGCAGCCTTAACTACCTTACAATCAAGGCAAAAACTATATATTTTGTCGATACTCTTAGCTGTTTTCTTTATCGGAATTTTGGCTTATACCTACATCAGTCGCCAGCGATTCAATCGTTTGGAGGCTGATAAAGTAAAGAAAAATATACAGATTGAAACGCTGAGAGCATTGATTAACGGACAGGAAATTGAGCGTCTGAGAGTATCACAAGAACTACACGACGGCTTGGGTACATTGCTGTCAAGGATAAAGTTTCAGACAGAAAACAACGCTACATCAAAAGAACAAATTGCTGAAATGATTGATGATGCCTGTGCAGAAGTTCGGATTATTTCGAGCAATTTACAGCCCAATGCACTTGCTAAATTTGGTTTGATTCGCTCGATTGATGATTTGGTTTTGAAACAAAAAAGTACAGTACCTAATATCATTTTTCAGCATTTTGGTAAAGAGTTTGAAATTTCGCCCGAAAATAGTTTGATGATATTTAGAATTATTCAAGAACTCCTCACCAATGCCCTAAAGCACGCCAGAGCCACAGAAATTTTGATTCAAATTGTGTATCAAGAAGAAAGGACTTTAACGATAACGGTAGAAGACGACGGAATTGGTTTTGATGATACAAACGTACAGCCAGAAAACAATGGTTGGAATAATATTCGTTCAAGAGTGAATTATTTGCAGGGCATTATCAATTTCCATTCCGACCCTTCGTCGGGTACTTCGGTCACTATTTCAATTCCCTTTGTATAAAAAAACGAGGCTTTCGGTTTAGCGAAAGCCTCGTTTCGTATTATTTAGAGGTTAAATCAATTTTGTTACGCTTATTCAACTACAATTGAACGAGTAATTTCTTGAGGTTTAGCAGAATTGATATTGATTTGGCGAGTAATTGTTTCAGAACCATCAGTAATTTCTACGGTATAAGTACCATCACCTAAAGCCTGCATATCAAATTTCCCGTGGTATGAACGAGTATTTTTAGAGATTCTCTCAGTTTCAAGCGTCTTGCCATCTTTGTCTTTTATCGTAATTGTTACGACTTTGCCAGCTACTTTGTCAAGAGTTAAGTGCATGGCTAAAGTACCAGTGCTTTGGTACATTCCGATAGCGAAGCTGTTTGTTTTATTAGGTTTAGCATTTGTTTCGCCAATAGTAGGATTAGCAAAAATTGAACTTGTTGTTAAAGTTGCGATGGCGATGATTTGAGCAAAAGTTTTCATTTTTTTTATTTGTTTAGATACGGTTAAATCTTTTGATTGTTGACTTTAAACAACTGTTTGTGAGACACTTATGTTGTTTTTCGTCTTATTGTTGAATCAAAATTAGCAGAAGATGCTGGGCTTTCAATACAAAAACGAATGGTCGGTTTTCGGAATTGATAAGCGGTATTTTTGAAGGATTTTTGAAAAAAAATGGCTCAAAAGAAGTGGTAAAGATTGGCAATTTAACCTTGAAGGAGTTGAAAAAGTGGAGAAAATACGGATAAGTTAAATTTTTTGAAGAAAATTATGTATTTCTTCAATATAAATATTAGATAAAAGGAGTGTTTGGATTATTTTTTCTCAGTGATTTTTTGTTGAACTGATTTTACAAATTCAGCTGAAACGCCCACTATCTCAGAAATTTGTTCAATAGTTTTATTAGATTCAAGTAATAGATAATTGATGAATCTTTCTTTTTCGTGATTAATTTTTTTATTCTCAGCTTTTACAGCTTCTGCATTTCTTGCTACTAACATCTCAAATGCTGCTTTTTCATCAGGAGTCATTTTCCTACTATCTAATTCATCAATAGCAATTTTTAACCAGTCTTCATCCCAAAATTTAGGGAATTGAGTAGCTTGAGTAAGTTTTCATAGTATAAATTAATTTCTCTAAATCTGTCTGACAATCAGATGCTTGAATTGTAAATTTATCTAATTCTATTGTAATAAAAGTTAATTGCTCGTCAAAAAGTTCTCCTTGTTCATTTCTTAGATTTGCGAGCGTATGAAATTGAGGATAGGGTAGAATATTATTAGCTAAAATTGCGATGCAATATATTTTAGTTAGTAGCCCATAATCGAATTTACCTTTTTTTACCATAGCATTGAATTTATGTAAAGCGTAAAATTTCATACGCTGAACAAAGTCAGGAGCTTCACCATATTGCATTTCTACAATAAAATGATTGCCCGCTTCATCGGTACATGCTAAATCAAAAATGCCACTTCTCCCGTCTTGAGTAATACCTTCAAAAGTATTTTTATCAAATTGTATTTCTTTAATTGGTATATCAGATTTGATAAATGCTTGTAGAGCTTTTCGAAGAAAAAGTGTGTGTCCTTCGTTACCAAAGGTTATTTTAAAACCATAGTCTGATATTATAGGAATAAATATTTGATTATCCGTGTATAACGTTCTCATCATTGTAAAAAAACTAAAGTCTCAGAATACTTTAACTATTATCACTCCATATAAGATTTCATACTAAAATTTATCAATTTTTTTTCAAAAACTAAGGGTTTACCCTTGATTTTTAAATTAGGGGAAAGCCCTGATTTATATAGTGCAAATTAAACACAATTTTGTACTATAATTTTTTAGACTATCCTTTCAAAAAATTTAACTTTTTCAAGTAAACCCTTTTTTGCTCATATTTTATCAAAAGTAGCTCAATAAACAATTATTTATGAAAACAACTCTCCCAAGCAGTGGCCCACCAAAAGTGGGTAAAATACAGGTACTTTCATTCGCTATGATTCTTTTCGTGTGTTTGTTTCAATTATTTGACGTAAATGCGCAAAATGCTTCAAAAAAAATTACTGGTAAAATTGTGTCTTCGCAAGATAATCAGCCAATTCCCGGAGCAACAATTATGGTGAAAGGTACGAAAATCGGTAATACTGCCAATAGTGCAGGTGAATTTACGCTTGAAGCTAACTCGGATGCTACTTTGATTATTACTTCGGTGGGTTTTTCGCCACAAGAAGTGAAAGTGGCTGGCAGAACAAGAATCAACGTAACGATGGTGGAAAATATCTCTTCTTTAGATGAGGTAGTAGTAGTGGGATATGGTTCTCAGAAAACCCGTTACCTGTCGGGTTCACAAACTAATATCGGTGAAGCTGAGATTAAAAGAACTGTCAATACTTCACTTGACCAAGCTCTTCAAGGACGTGCGGCTAACGTTTATGTTGCCAGTAACTCTGGAAAACCGGGTGGTGCGGCTTCCGTATATATCCGTGGGGTATCTTCTATTAATGGTAATACGCAACCAATGTATGTGATTGATGGCGTACAAATTATGCCTCCAAGTACTACGGATTCGGAAGGACAATCGAACATTCTTGCAAGCTTAAACCCCGACGACATTGAGTCGATGAACGTACTTACTGGTCCTTCGGCACAGTCAATCTATGGTTCGAGAGCCTCAAATGGTGTAATTGTAGTAACAACTAAAAAAGGAAAGGCAGGCGAGACGAAGATTAACTTTACTTCGATGTACAATTTCCAGACTTTGCCAAAGCAATTGCCTGTAATGAACCTCAGAGAATACGCTGTTTATAGCAATGCTTGGTCGGATGCTGTGGGATATGGTCGTCAGGCTGAATTTTCAGACCCTTCAATTTTAGGAGAAGGTACAAACTGGCAAACGGCTTTGTTCAAAACGGCGGCAATGAAAAAACAACAGCTTTCATTGAGTGGCGGTAACGATAAAACTACTTATTATTTATCTTTTGAATTATTAAATCAAGATGGACTTGCTCCGAATTCAGGCTTTGACAGAAAATCTTTCAGATTAAATCTTGAAAATAAAGTACGCAGTTATCTGAAATTAGGAGCAAATATTTCTGTTTCTGGTACTTCTGAAAAGCTATCTATCAGTGATGACAATATTATCAGTACAGCCATTCAACAATCACCTGCCACACCCCTTTATAATGGAGATGGTTCTTGGGGTGGTCCACAAAACGTAACCCCAAGTACGCCTTCTTATGTGTTTGTAACCAATCCCGTGGCTTTGGCTTATACCAATAGCAATATTTACAATCGTGTGAGTTCGTTCGGGGCAGTTTATGCCGACATTACACCTTTGAAAGATTTGGTTTTCCATGCTGAATTTAACGGTACTTTCGGAAATGATACTCGTGCTATTTTCAATCCTTCGTATCAATTTGGAGCGAACAATATTACACAAGGAGCAAGCAATGCGGTTACTTCTTCAAGAAGAAATGCCAGCAATAGCTATTACTGGAGTACCAACCAACGTATAAATTATTCAAAAAGAATTAAAGAACATGATTTGAATATCACGGTTGGTCACGAAGCACAATTCAGTTTCTATGAAAATCTTTCAGGACAAGTAACGGGCTATACCAGTAACAACATTCCTGAATTATCAGCTGGAGATTTGAAAACTTCTATCAGTGGTAGTTACAGAGATGCAAGCTCGCAAGAATCGTACTTTACTCGTTTGGGATATATTTATAATGATAAATACATTTTACAGGCTACTTATCGTGCAGATGCTTCGTCAAACTTTGGTCCTAACAACAAATGGGGATATTTTCCTTCTATTTCAGCCGCTTGGCGTGTTTCAAAAGAGCCATTTATGACAAACGTTCGTTTTGTGGACGATTTGAAATTAAGATTAGAAATGGGTACAACCGGAAACCAGTATTATGGAAAACCGATTTATGCTTCTTTGAATGCCATTCCTACGCAAACAGGACAAGGATTTTTGGCAGCCAATTTTGCTAACCCTGATTTGAAATGGGAAAGTACACAGTCGTACAACATTGGTTTTGATTTACACGCTTTCAAAAACAGAGTACAGATTGTATTTGATGCTTACCTCAGAAAAACCAGTAACTTAATTACTGAACTTCCATTGCCCGCTTATGCAGGAACAACGGGAACGGGTGCGATTGGTTCGCCAGTAGTGAACCTTGGCGATTTGGAAAATAAAGGACTTGGTGTTTCTGTAAACCTTGTTCCAATTGAATCAAAGACTTTAAAAGGACTTACTTGGAGAACTGGATTTAATATTTCTTTAGACAGAAACAAATTGTTAAAACTAAACACAGAAAGAGCTTTTGCTACTCGTAAGCCTTGGTTTACAGACGTAATTTCTCGTTCAGATATTGGGCAACCACTTTGGCAATTCTATTCTTATAAGTATGCAGGAATTATCAAAGATTACCAAGATTTAGTAAACAGTGCTAAACCTGCCAATGTACCTATCAGCAGAGAGGGCGTTTGGGTAGGTGATGTGAAATTTGTGGATGTAAACGGCGATGGCATTATCGACGACCAAGACAGAACGCTTATCGGAAATCCTTGGCCAAAATTCACTTTTGGTTTCAACAACAATATCTCTTATAAAAACTTCGACTTGTCGATTTTCATGCAGGGAACTTACGGAAATCAGATTTTCAACCAATTAAAATTAAACAACTCTGGTTTTACGAACCTTATCCGTGGAGCTTATAAAGAAGCTATCACTTTTGCTCGTCCGAGTAGTTATGATGAATCGGCAACACTTTTGAACCCAGACACCAACGTGCCAAGAGTAGGCAATACGCCAAACGGCAATGGTAGAGCAACGGATAAATTTATAGAAGATGGCTCGTACTTGCGTGTGAAAAACATCACTTTGGGCTATTCATTACCAAAAGAAATTCTGAAAAAATACTTGCCAATCAATGGATTGAAAGTAACAGCGGGTGTTCAGAATGCCTTTACGATTACAAACTATACTGGTTATGACCCTGAAGTTGGAAATTCAGCCAATGTACCGGGCTTTGACAATGGTCGTTATCCATCTTCGAGAATGTACACTTTTAGCTTGTCGGCAGACTTCTAATTTTTACATTTCATCTTTCTAAATGATAATACAATGAAAAAAAATATTCTTTTAAAATACATATTTATCTTTCTAACGCTTTGCGGTTTGGCAAGTAGCTGTAAGACAGACTTCTTAGAACGACCGCCACTAAGTAACCTAACGGCTGGTACTTTCTTTAATACTGATGCTGAACTTTTGGCAAGTACAGGTGCTTTGTACAACCAAGTGTGGGCGGGGGCTAACGGACAATCGCTTTTGTCTTTTGGTGATGGTCGTGGAGGAAACTTCTTTACGCCTTACGTAGCTGACTGGTTGCAGTTCTGTACGTTTGCGGTTTCAAATACCAACGGTGCTTTAAAAGACTCTTGGTCTTCTTTCTACAATATCATTGCTCAGGCGAATGTATTGATTAGTAACGTAAACTCTTATTCAAAACCAGCAGTTTCGGTAGGAGCGAAGAGAACCGCCATTGGCGAAGCTCGTTATATGCGTGGTTTGGCGTACTCGTACTTGGTGCAAAACTGGGGGCCAGTACCGATTATTACTGATAACATCAAACAAGGTGGCGATACTACGCTTACTCGTAATACCGTAGAAAGCGTTTGGGAATTTGCTATTCGTGATATGCAATATGCGGTGGCAAACTTGCCAGTAACTACTACAAATGGTCGTTTGACAAAGTATTCTGCCGAAGGTATGTTGGCAAGATTTTACTTGACTCGTGCAGGTTTGGGTTCTACCAACGGACAAAGAAGTCAGGCATATTTAGATAGTGCCAAGTATTATGCAAGAGATGTGATTATGAACAGTCAATATAAATTGATGGAAAATTATGCTGATTTATTCTTTACTAAAAACAATAACAATCCAGAGCAATTGTTTGGTTTACAGTGGGTTCCTTTGCGTGACCCTTGGGGAGTTGGTAATACTTTTCAGTCTCAGTTTGCAGCAAACAGCTTAATCACTGGTGGTTCAGATGGTTGGGGTGGTGGACACGGTGCTTCTGCCGATTATATCATCAATCTTGAACCGGGCGATTCAATCCGTAGAAAAGCAACTTATATGTTCCCAGGCGACCATTATCCTGAATTGAACAAAAAAGGAGGAGGATGGTCTGAACCTATTCCAGATGCTAATACTTATGCCAACATTGCTCACTTCAAAAAATACATTGTAGGCTCGCCCGACGATAACGACGGAAAAGGACAAGTACAAGCTACTGGCAACAATACTTATATGCAACGTTTGGCGGATGTGTATTTGATTTATGCAGAAGCAATTTTGGGAAATAACTCTTCAACCAGCGACCCAGAAGCCGTAAAATACTTCAATGCCGTAAGAACAAGAGCAGGTTTGCCAGCCGTTAAGTCATTTACTTATGACCAACTTTTGCACGAACGCCGCTATGAATTTGCGGTTGAGGGCGACGCTTGGTATGATATTGTTCGCTTGTATTATTACAATCCTACCAAAGCAAAAGCTTACATTAACGCACAAGTAAAAGGGGATTATAAATTGACCATCAAGCCGGGTACTTATGCACCCAACAAAGCACGTGAATTCCAGATTACTATCGTGAATCCACGAAACTTCTCGGTCAATGATGCCACAATATTTTTGCCTTATCCAGATACCGAATTGGCGATAGCTCCGAACCTGAGAAAACCGCCAGTGCCATACAAGTTTTAGCAAGAATATTCCTCTTGAAAAATTCAAAAGGAGCTGAAAAATGCTCCTTTCAAAATACTTAGAACAATGAAAAAAACAATAGATTTTATATTTGGCAAACTGGGTTTTGTGATACTATCCTTGGTAGTAATTGCAAATGTAGTACTGTCGTCTTGCAAAGAATCCGATTCGGTAGAGCCTATCAGTACTGGCACACCCGTTATCAAAAAAGTATATGTGTTGGATACCATCACTCGTCACAAAGACAGTACCATCGTGGGGGCTGAACCTTATACTTTAATTGTAATCAATGGCGAAAACCTCGGTGGAGTTATCAGAGCCTATATCAACGATTACGAAACTTCTTTCAATACCAATTACAATACAAACACAGATTTGATTATCCGTATTTCGGGCGATACGCCAACAGACTCAAAAGTGAGCAATAAAATCAAATTAGTGACTTCTCATGGCGAAGCTACTTTTGATTTTAAAATTATTGCGAAGCCTAATATCGGTTCATTTGATGTTTATAATTTCGGTACTGGTAGAGGTGACATTACTTTTAAAGGTAAAAACTTTGAAGATGTAACAAAAGTAGTGGCTTACAAAGACAGAGACAGCCCAACGGAAGTAATCAAAGACAGTATCGTTTGTACAGTAGTTTCTAAAACTACGGATAAATTGGTCGTGAGAATCCCAAGTACAAAATTGAGCCGTGTAACGCTTAACTTCACTAACTCAAGCGGTACAACCAAAGGTTCGGACGTATTCGTGAATGCCGATGTTGCTTTACCATTCTTTACAGAAGATTTCGGAACGTTTACAAGCCCTGACGGCGATGGAAAATGGAATGGAGATTCATGGGGAAATCCAGTAACGGTAAACGCTGACCAAGCTTTTGCAGGAAAAAAATCTTTCTCAATCGCTCTAAGTGCAGGCGGTTGGTCGTGGTTTGGTTTTACAAGTTGGTGGCCAAGATTTTACTATTCAACAGATTATAAATACTTAGTTTTTGCTATCAAAGGCGGAGCGAACGATATGCCACTTTGGATTACTTCGGATGCTACCAAAGCAGGTTTTGCAGAATTTCCTGACAAAAACAGAATTGAAGTAAAAGCCAAAGTATGGAATTATTACAAAATTGCGATTGCAGATTTAGACTTTATGTACTCGGGAAGTATCACACCAAGAGTCGGATTCAGACCAAAAGGCCCAGACAAAACAGACCTTTTGTACTTTGATGATGTAATGTTGGTAAAATAAGTCGCAAAGGTCGTCTTGTGTAGTCCTAAAACACATTCATAATTTAGGTAAATTGTATAATGGTTAAAAATCCTTCTACGCTTTGATAGAAGGATTTTTTTTAACGCTATCTTACAATTTAGCTACGATTCATCAACTATTAGTATGTCAATTATTGAAGTAAGTTTTTGTTTTCTATCAATCATTTATATTCAGAAGATTGAAATACCAATCACTACTTTTATACCAGCACTCGATTCCTGACTCATCTCAATTCACTAATAACATAGATTTATGAAATTATTATTTGACAAGCTTTACCTTTTAGCGTCTCTCTGTGTGTGTACTTCATGCTCAAAAGGAACAGACGAACAAATTACCGCTATCGTTGATACTACGGTTTCGGTAGCTCCAGCCGTTGACCCTAAAGTAGCTACTACCGTTGGTTTCTTTTTAGATGAATGGCAACCTAAAAGTTATATTGTTCCCAGTTATACAGAGTTCACTGCTCCGACCGAAGCCCTTACAACGGTTACTTTAGATGCCTCTAAGATTATTGCTAAAATTCCCCCACAAATCTTTGGACATAATGCTAATACTTGGATGGGAACATTTACCGATACACCAAGCTTTATTAACGACATTAGCAATCTAAAACCAAACATCATTCGTTGGCCAGCAGGAAGTGGAAGTGATGGCTACTTCTGGAATGCTTCGCCAACACAAGACCCCAATAATAGTAGCCGACAAAGACCTTCGGCTCAGTACATGAAAGATTGGGGCGTGCCAGATAAACATATCGACAAAGACGGAAATGCGGTAGATGCTTTCTTTTTCTATGGACAAACCAATGATAATTGGAGAGCTTCATTGACTAATTATTACGATATGCTTCGCCAAACCAATAATAAAGGTATCATCACTGTAAATTATGGCTTTGCTCGCTATGGAACAAGTGCCAATCCTGTGGCAACTGCCGCTCACCTTGCCGCAGAATGGGTACGCTACGACAAAGGAAGAACCCAATACTGGGAAATCGGAAATGAAAATTATGCCGACTGGGAAGCAGGTTATAGAATTGATGTAAGTAAAAACAAAGACGGACAACCTGAATTTTTAACAGGAAAATTATACGCACAACATTTTAAAGTATATGCCGATTCGATGCGAAAAGCTGCGGCAGAAGTAGGAGCAAAAATCAAAATTGGGGCTGTTATGCAAGAATCAAAAACGGAAGCTTGGCAAAACAATACGACCAAAACTTGGAATGCGACCTTGATTCCAGAAATCAATAATCAAGCTGATTTTTATATTGTGCATAATTATATTACGCCTTATGGACAAAAATCAAATGCCGCTACCATCCTTACCGCTGCCCAAACTGTTCCTGCCCAAATGATGAGTTTTGTAACAAACGAAATCACTCAAAATGGAGGAGCAATCAAGCCAATCGCTTTTACAGAATGGAATATGTGGGCTTTGGATTTGAAACAACAAGTATCGAATATCAGTGGACTTTTTGCCCTGACAGTACAAGGCGAAGCCATTAAAAATAACTACGGTTTGGCGGCTCGCTGGGACTTGTTGAATGGCTGGGAAAATGGTAATGACCACGGACTTTTCAGCGACGGCGGTAGTGGCGACGACCCTCGTTGGAATCCTCGTCCTTCGTTTTATTATATGTATTATTTTCAGAAAATGATTGGCGATAGATTGGTTTCGTCGGCTGTAACAGGTACAGGAAATACAGCCATCAAATCTTATGCTTCAACTTATTCGACTGGACAAGTAAATATTACACTCTTGAATACTTCAAACGTACCACTGACAGTGGAGGTAAAAACGAGTAACTTCCGCATGGGTTCTCGTTTTTATTGGTACAGCTTAGAAGGAAGTAACGACAATGGTGAATTTTCAAGAAAAGTATTGGTAAATGGAATTGGCCCAAAAGGAGCTGCTGGCGGCCCTGCTGACTATCATTCCTTGAAAGCTCGTTCTGCCAGTACTGCGGGTGGCATCAAAGTAATTGTTCCTGCTTATGGTTCAGTTTGTATGATGGTTGATAAAAAGTAATTATCAGTAAGTAATTAGGCAGTATTAAATTAATTGTAATGCTTTAGGCAATAGGCTGTAAGCAGTAAGCAAAAATACTTTTTTCGTTAAAAAATAAACATTTTGCCTATTGCCTAAAGCTTATAGCCTAAAGCACGACTAATGACTGCTTGTTGCCAATCAGTAAAACATTAAGCTTCAAATCTCAAATGTTATGAAATACATTTTTTTCATTTTCGTCTTTATCAGTTGGTCGATAAAAGCACAAGTATCTATTAAAATTGATGCTACTGCCGAAAAAAAAGCGATTTCTCCGTACTTGTATGGTAGAAATAATTCTCTTTCAACAGACCCCGGAAAAGTATTGAATATCAATTGGACGATGCTAAAAGATGCAGGGATAACTTTTTTCAGAGAAAGTGGCGGTAATAATTCTACAAAATACAATTGGCGAAAGAAATTATCTTCGCATCCTGACTGGTACAATAATGTTTATGGCAATGATTGGGATGTTGCGGCAAAATCCCTCATCAGCAATATGCCCAAAGCACAGGGAATGTGGGCTTTTCAACTATTGGGCAAAGTAGCCAAAACAAACAAAGCTAATTTTGCCGATTGGGATTACAACAAATCGCAATGGTGGGAGGGAGTCAATCAGAATTTAGCAGGAAATGGGGTGCTGAATCCTACGGGTTCTAAAGCTAAAGTGGAAGGAGATATAAATTTATACTTAGAAGATTGGCCCGCCGATTCTACGGTAGGCATCTTAGACCATTGGTTCAAGGATTTAGCTTTAGACAAAAATTCATTGACCTACTGGAACATGGACAATGAAGTAGAAATCTGGAATGGCACACACGACGACGTAATGCCTGTACAGATTTCAGCCGAAGCATTTATGCAAAAGTACTTCGAAGTAGCCAAGAAAGCCCGTGCGAAATTCCCGAATATCAAATTAGTTGGCCCCGTTACAGCCAATGAATGGCAATGGTACAACTGGCCCAATGGTATTTCCGTCAATGGAAAAAGTTATCCGTGGTTAGAATTTTTCATCAAAAGAGTAGCCGAAGAACAAAAAAGTTCTGGTATTAAATTGCTGGATGTGCTGGACATTCATTACTATCCGGGAAGCAACAAAGTAGATGAAGTAATGCAATACCATCGGGTTTTCTTTGATAGAGATTATGTATATCCCGAAGCCAACGGTGTGAAAACTATCAATGGTGGCTACGATAATTCGCAGACAAAAGAGTATATTTTTGGCAGAGTCAACGATTGGTTAGATAAATATTTAGGTACAAATCATGGCGTGAAATTGGGCATCACCGAGTCAGGTATCAATATTTCTGACCCCAACGCTATTGCTGTTTGGTATGCTTCTACTTTGGGTGAGTTTATGAAAAATGAAGTTGAAATATTTACGCCTTGGTCTTGGCCAGTGGGAATGTGGGAAACGGTTCATTTATTCAGTCGTTACAATCAGCCTTTTTCTATCAAAAGTTCTTCTACTGACGAAACCCTTGTTTCGGCATATCCAAGTATTAATGCAAGTCAAGATTCTTTGACTGTAGTGTTAGTGAATCGTTCTACAAACAGTTCAAAAACGACTACTGTGAGTTTTAATAATTTCGTTTTGTCGGGTAAAAATGCCACCGCTTTGGCTTTGAAATCTTTGCCCAGTACCGAAACTTTTGTATCGCACACACAAAATGCTTTGAGCAAAAGCAATGTAAGCATAGCCAATAATACCATTTCGCTGACGCTCCCTGCTTTGTCTATTACTTCAATACAATTGGCTGGTAAAGTAGGACAATACTCCGCCGTTTTAGGTACTTCAACTGAGCCAGAAAGTAACATTAAAGTTTTCCCCAATCCTTTTGCAAACGAATTTACGGTTGATACAGGCACAGAGAAATTCAAACAAATTGAACTGTTCGACGAAATGGGTAAGCAAGTTTACACGCAAAGCATAGCCAACGGCGAAACTGTTATTGGCGTAAGTCCCAAAGTAAAATCGGGTACGTATTTATTGAAAATATCCAACGATAAATCTTTGGTTGTCAAGAAAATATTAGCCCTTTGACAAACAAGTACACACAGCGAATTGCTTTGTTTTTCAGAAATTTATACAGTAAAATATTGCAGATGTTTCCAAGAGTTACATCACTACCAACCATTTATAAAATTATATCATGAAAATTAAACACATTTTTGGCTTAGGTTTTTGTCTATCCATTATAAACACTTGTGCCTTAAATGCACAAAAAATATCCGAAGATATTCGCCTCAATCAAGTAGGTTTTTATCCTAATGCCCCCAAATTAGCGGTTATCGTAAATGCCAAGGCTCAAACCTTTTTAGTGAAAACTGCTGATTCGAAAACTACCGTACTTATCGGAAAATTAAGTAAGCCACGTAATTCTGAATTTTCAGAAAAAACTACCCAAATCGCTGATTTTTCAAGTTTTAATCAAACAGGAAAATACCTTGTAGAAGTACCTGATTTAGGCGTTTCGTATCCTTTTGAAATTTCGGAAAAAGTACACGATGCAGCAGCTAAAGCGTCTTTGAAAGCCTTTTATTATCAAAGAGTTTCTACCGAAATTCCTGAAAAATTTGCAGGAAAATGGGCAAGACCTTTCGCTCATCCAGACGATAAAGTATTGGTGCATGCTTCTGCCGTTTCGGCTGAAAGACCCGAAGGAACGGTGATTTCCTCGCCCAAAGGTTGGTACGATGCTGGCGATTACAACAAGTATATCGTTAATTCGGGCATTACGATGGGAACTCTCTTTGCGATGTACGAAGATTTTCCTGCCTATTTCCAACAACAACACTTAAATATTCCTGAAAGTAATAATGCTGTTCCTGATGTGTTGGACGAAGCTTTATGGAATTTACGTTGGATGCTAACCATGCAAGATACCGACGGCGGAGTATATCATAAATTGACAAATGCCAATTTTGATGGGATGATAATGCCCAAAAAAGCAAAGAAACCTCGCTATGTTGTACAAAAAGGCACAGCCGCAACGCTTGATTTTGCTGCTGTCATGGCACAAGCGGCACGTATTTTCAAGCAATTTCCGAATGAATTTCCTGCTTTGGCAGATTCTTGTTTGACGGCTTCTACTCGTGCTTGGGAATGGGCGATTAAAAACCCTGATGTGCATTACGAACAAGATAAAATGAATGAAAAGTTTTTGCCCAAAATCACCACAGGAGCTTATGGCGACAGTAATTTTTCTGACGAATGGACATGGGCAGCTTCTGAATTGTACATTACAACCCAAAACGAAAAGTACTACGAAACTTTACAAATCATTCCTGCACAAAAAATGCTTGTACCATCATGGAATCAAGTAAGATTGTTGGGCTATTACTCTTTGGTAAGATTTCAAAAGCAGTTGACAGGCAAAGCCAAAGAAGATTTTCCAGCTCTGAAACAAAGCCTTATTGCTTTTGCTGATACTTTGGCAAGTGGCATCGAAAAACGCTCGTTTCAGACTTTGATGGGAAAAACCGCCAAAGATTTTGTTTGGGGAAGTACAGCAGTAGCAGCCAATCAGGGCATTGCGATGATACAAGTATATCAACTCACGAAAGATAAAAAATACTTAACTTACGCTTTGACGAATCTTGACTATATTTTAGGCAGAAACGGAACAGGTTATTCTTTCCTGACTGCTTTTGGTTCAAAAACACCCATGCACCCACATCATCGCTTGTCAATTGCCGACGGTATTGTAGAACCTTTACCTGGTTTTTTATCAGGTGGTACTAATCCCGGACAACAAGATAAATGCGAAGGTTACAAAACTAAAGTAGCCGACGAAAGTTATTTAGATGTCGATTGTTCCTATTCAACCAACGAAATTGCTATCAACTGGAATGCTCCGATGGCATATTTAGCGGGAGCAATAGAAGCCTTGCAGGCAAGTATTTTAAATTAAAGCTTGATGAAAAATCTTATTGTTTGCATACTTTTCTTATGTTTTGGATTGAATCATAAGTTATCTGCTCAAAATCTGGCTTCTAAAAGAGCCTCTGAAATGGGTTTGGGAATGAATCTTTCTTATTTAGATAATTATTGGGGTGGTTCAAGAGCGAATCATTTTGGTGATTTTGTAAATATGACTGAGCTAATGAAACGGAAAGTAATGCTTGCTAATATTGCCAAAGCAGGTTTTAAAACTGTTCGTCTTCCCGTTTGTTTTAGTGCATTTGCCAGTATTCAAGCTCCTTACCAATGGGATTTTCCTCTTGGACTTACGGCAGTGGATTCCATGTTAAAATGGTGTGCAAACAATAATTTAAAAGTAATTGTAGATTTTCATCATCCTGAGTTTGACGGCTCGATTGAAGGAGCGAATACGATTGAACGAAAACTTACTTTGTGGAAATCTATCGCTGAAAGGTATAAAAATACAGACCCTGAAAAAGTATTTTTTGAATTACAAAATGAACCGCACGATGTCACTGCTACTGAATGGCGGATACAAGCCAATCAATTGATTAGTACAGTTCGTGCTATTGCCCCAAATCATACTTTTATTGTGGGTTTTCATGATTGGAATGGACGAAATGCCATGATTCAGTCTGAACCATTTGCGGATGCAAACATCATTTATACTTTTCATTATTATGACCCTTTTATTTTCACACATCAAGGAGCAACTTGGTCGAGTCCAGAAATTAAGGATTTAAGAAATATTCCTTTTCCGTACAGTATCAATCCCAATATTACAGTGCCAGCATCCGCCAAAGGTACGTGGATAGAAGGAAGTATTAAGAACTATGCCAACGAAGGTACTGATGAAGTGATTTACAATGCCCTTTCAAGGGCTAAAGATTGGTCTCTACAAAAGAATGTCCCTATTTTTCTGGGAGAATTTGGTTCATACAGCGAGTTTTCAGACGCAGACAGTCGTTGCCGTCATGCCACGGCGATTTATAAAGCTTTGGGTTTATTAGAAATTCCTTCTGCTTGGTGGGAATGGGACGCAGGTTTTTCAATGTTTCAAAAAGGAACAACAGAGATTTCTGCTTGTATGAAATTGGCACTTGAAAACTATACTTTAAAAGTATTGGGTTTAAACGAAGTACCAGAACTGAATAATATTGAAGTTTTCCCAAATCCCAGTCAAGATATTTTTATCGTTAGGAATACGGCCAACAACATTGCGACATCAGAACTGATAGATTTACAAGGAAATATGATTGGTAGATTTGAGCTAATCAACAATAGTATCACACTAAGTACACAGGCTTCAGGGATGTATATTTTAAAGTTTTTTGATGCCAAAAATAGAATTTTAGGCTATAAAAAAATCATCAAATTATAACAAACCGTAACACGGATTTCCAATCCGTCATTGAATAGACGTTTTTTGTTGGATTGGAAATGCGTGCTACGGAAATACACCTTACTTCTACAATATATTTCTCTCTCATATATTCTTCTTCTTATATTCCTGAAATCTCTTTAGGGTCTTTAATATGTATTTTTTTGCATATCTAATCTAATATTCTCATATTTGCAAATATAAATATTGGTGTTATGTCAGAATGGAATCATAAGGTCAAAAGATTACTCAAATCAGAGTTAGTGAAAAGAGGTTTGTCAACAGAAGATTTAACCGTTTTATTAAACTCAAATGGCTGTGCAGAAACAAAATCAAGTGTTGATAGTAAAATTAGTAGAGGAACTTTTAGTGCATCTTTTTTTATGCAATGTCTCTATGTAATTGGCTGTACAAAAATTGAAATTGAACAATTTAATTCAAGTTTTATCATTTCTCAGCCATCTAACTTGTTAGTTGCAGAACCTAAAACCGATTTAAAAATATCAAGAGATGAAAACTAAATTAAAGTTTATAGATTTATTTGCTGGTCTTGGAGGCATACGTCTTGGTTTTGAACAGGCGTGTCGAGAAAGAGGTATTGAAACAGAGTGTGTTTTAACTTCAGAAATTAAGCCTTATGCAATTCAGACACTAAAACATAATCTTTTAAAAGATGAATCTCAAAATGAAAATTTTGTAGGAGATATTTTTCAAGTTAAAAATGAAGATATTCCACCATTTGATTTCTTGTTTGGGGGATTTCCTTGTCAGCCTTTTAGTGCAAGTGGAAAACGTAATGGTTTTGCAGATACCAGAGGAACTCTTTTTTTTGAAATCGAACGAATTCTCAATTATCATCAACCTCAAGGATTTATTCTTGAGAATGTTGAAGGACTGGTAAAGCATGACTTAGAATCTAAGAGTGATTCAATTGGAAGAACGTTAAAAACGATTTTATATAAGCTCGAAACAGAATTAGGATACCGAGTTTCATGGAAAGTATTAGATAGTGTTCATTTTGGTGTTCCACAATCTCGAAAACGTGTCTTTATTGTTGGTACAAAAGATCAAAAAGTTTGTTTGGATAATTTTGAACCTACCTATAAAGTATTAAACGATATTTTGGAAAAAGATAAGCCCACAATGGATACTGATTTTACCAAAAAACTTTTCTCACATTTTTCCATACAAGAACTTTATGGTAAGTCTATTAAAGATAAACGTGGAGGAGAAAATAATATTCATAGCTGGGATATAGGTATTAAAGGTGAATGTACCAAAGACCAAATAAATGTATTAAATAGGCTTTTTAAAGAACGTAGAAAAAAACAATGGGCAAGTGAAATAGGTATTGATTGGATGGATGGCATGCCATTAACTTTAAAGCAAATTCAATCGTTTTTCCCTGCGAATAATTTATTTGAAAGTTTCGATGTAAAAACACTTTTGGATGATTTGGTAGATAAAGGATACATAAGATATGAACATCCTAAAAAATTAGTCAGTGAAGCTACTCCAAATGGAGTAATTACATCCAGAGTTTATGATGAGACAAAACCAAAAGGATATAATATTGTTACGGGTAAGCTAAGTTTTGAAATTAATAAAATATTACATCCATTTGAAATAGCCCCAACATTAGTTGCAACGGACATGGTGAAAATTGTTGTACCAGATGGTAATGGAATAAGGAGATTAACCAAAAGAGAGGGTTTACGTTTGTTTGGATATCCAGAAGATTATGAGATACCAGTAAAGGAAACTTTAGCTTTCGATTTATTAGGTAATACTGTTGTTGTGCCAGTAATTAAAGCGATAGCAGAAAGAATGTTAGATGTAATAGAAACCTTAGACGTTGAAGTAATGGATTTTGAATATACTGGTATTATAGTTTAATACCAGTATGTTCAAAGTATTTACTACAAACTTTCTCAAGCCAATTTTCACTATAACTTTTAGAAGTATTTTCATACTTGTTGTGAGTTTCTGCTATCGCTTTTAAAAAACTTAATTTATCTTCAAATGGTTTGTTTTTATTAGTTTTCCCATACCATTTTATAGGTCTTAAGTTGTATGGTTGCGAATATTTAGTTTGTAGATTAATAGGGTTGGTTCCTGAGCTTCCTGCTATTTCCCAAACTTTTTTGAGCCAAATATTATCAATGCTTAATGCTCCATCAATCATTTTATAGCTAAGTATTAAATAATCGGCATCAAGTCTTTCAGGTTTTGATAAAAGTGATTGACTATAAGCATTAAAGTTGGCAATATCAAAGGCAGGACTTGCATTTGCATTAAATGTTTTAATCTCTAAAAAGCCTTTATCATCATCTTCTGATAGTAGAAAGTCTGGAAATTCTTGAGTGTTGATTTTTGTTCTATAAAATATATTATTTTGACTGAGCCATTTACCAATCCATTCTTGAATTAAATCACCAAGAGCATCTCTTCCTTTATATCTTGCTGAAATACCTCCAAAAATAATTTCAACACTTCCAATTTGTTCCTTTATTTTGAAGTCATTTAATAACAAATCATAAATTTCATGAGCAGTAACTTTTTTCTTTTCTATCATTCTAAGCGTTAATTGTTAAAGTTGTAAGTAAATAATCTCCAATTTCCCCATTCCCATCAAACAATCAAAATTCCTTAATAAAATCTTTTTGTATTTTTATTAAACGGTAAAAAAGGCTTTTTAAACCTTGTTTTAGGCTGTTTTTGAGTTTTTTATGGTATAAAAAATAGCCTTGGTTGTTTCGTTTATTTTTTAGTAAATGGTTTTAACTTTTATGTCGTATTACGATGAGCCATTGTAACACGTAAAAATTATAAAGTAGTGTAACAATGAGCCATTGTAACACGTAAAAAGTTTAAAGTAGTGTAACAATGAGCTATTGTAGACACTATCCCATATTTTGTGTAAGTTGTTTTTTGAATTTCAGGCACCCTCCGGCACCCTCCCTTTAGTTGTGTAAGTTTTGTTGGGGCTTTGATTTTTTAAAAAATCAAAGCCCCAACAAAAAACTTTAAATAACTTAGGAACAATAATTGTCATTTTTATGGATAAGTC
>NZ_JAYFUM010000017.1:0-156436 GCF_034929435.1 Arcicella rigui | reverse complement strand
AACGACTCACTGAAAATACGACTTTGACGAATCTCGTATTTTGTACTTTTTCCAGTTTTTGATTTTGAATTTGCCATTATTTGTTGCCTTTTGAAGGCAACCTATTTTAGGCAAGGACATCAGCACTCAAAAAACTCCTCACTCAAAACTCAAAACTCCTCACTCAAAATGATTCAATATCAATATAAACCAGAAAACTTTCGACTTTCAGACCCGAATAAACATCAACTAAAGGATTTGAAATCAGAGGAAATGATTTTGTCTTTTGGTCCACAACACCCTTCTACACACGGGGTTTTGAGATTAGAAGTAGTTTCTGATGGCGAATTGGTAGTAGATGTTGTACCGCATTTGGGTTATTTACACCGCTGTTTTGAAAAACACGCTGAGTCTTTGCCCTTCAATCAAATCATTCCTTATGTAGATAGATTGGATTATTTGGCTGCCATGAATTCAGAACACGCTTATGTAATGGGTGTAGAAAAACTCTTGGATTTGGAAGGAAAACTTCCCAAACGAATCGAGTACATCCGTGTTTTGGTGGCTGAACTCAACCGCTTGGCTTCACACTTTGTGGCTATTGGTACTTATGGTTTAGATATCGGAGCTTACACTGCCTTCTTGTGGCTCATGCGTGACCGTGAGCATCTTCAAAGACTTTTAGAGTGGCTTACTGGAGCAAGAATGCTCTATAATTATATTTGGGTGGGTGGCTTATTCTATGATTTGCCCGTGGGTTTTGAAGAACGTTGTACCGAATTTATCAATTACCTAAAACCTAAAATGGTGGAGTTGAGACAATTGGTAATTGAAAACAAAATCTTTATCCAAAGAACAGCCAATGTTGGTATTTTACCGATGGACTTGGCTATCAACTATGGCTGTACTGGTCCAGTACTCCGTGGTTCGGGCTTGAAGGTAGATTTACGAAAAGTAGATGGCTATTCGGTGTATCCAGAATTGGATTTTGATATACCCGTTGGTAAAGGAGAAATGGGAACAGTAGGCGACTGCTGGGATAGAAATTATGTAAGAGTATTAGAATGCGATGAATCTATCAAAATCATCGAGCAATGTTTGATACAACTTACCAACGACCACAAACGTACTACCGATTTCAATCCACAAGCTTTAGTACCCAAAAAGATTCGTCCGCAAGCAATGGATTTATACACTCGTGCCGAAAACCCTAAAGGTGAATTAGGCTTCTTTTTCCGTACAGATGGGCGTTCGGACATCCCTGTACGTCTAAAAGCCAGAGCTTGTTCATTACACAACTTATCCATTATTCCCGAAATTAGTCGTGGAGCAATGTTAGCTGATTTAGTAGCCATTATTGGTTCAATGGACTTAGTAATGGGCGAAGTAGATAGATAAACCGTAGCACGGGTTTCCAACCCGTCAAAAAAACACGAGTTGGAAACTCGTGCTACGGTCATACTTTTAATCCCTTTACCAACTGATATTCTACCGAACTCACACCATACTGACTTTTTACGGCTTCTTTTATCCTTTGGGTAATCTCAGCCAATTGTTCATACTGACTATTCCTAAAATCTGAAACCACTTTCAAAGCCCCATAGCTACTTGCCACAACGGTATTGGCTTGGTTAATTTCCGCTATTTTAGTTTGTAAACTTGTAATGCTTATCAAGTCGTTAGCAGGTTTATAATTTGCACCTAAACCAACCAAAATGTTTACTATATCTGCAAAATTCTGAGTCTTGCTACCGTAAGATAGTTCTGAATGACTGATGCCATTTCCCTTATCCGCTGATTTTGCTTTTGAAGTTTTATCTCCTCTGATTTTAATCGCAATAGCTGTAATAGTAGCTACTTCCTTTGCACTTTTCCCCAAGGTAGCCCTTACAGTTGCCAAAATCGGGCTGATGAGTTTATCCACAGAGGACGCTTCTTTTGAAAAATGTTTGAGTCTTGTTTCAACAGCAGTAGAATAATTAGCTTTACGGCTAATGACATTGCCATTCGTAGTTTTGATAGATTCAATCAGCAAATCATATTGCTCAAGACTGGTCTCGGCTGTGGGGGAAAGATAGCCAATAAAACTTTTTAAATGTGTGGAAAGCGTTGCAGCATTCGCAAGTTTTGCTCCAAAGGTTGCTTCTGTTGTTTTTGCCATTTGTAGAGTCATTTTAAGGTGAAATATTTAATCAATTGTAGAATAAATATATCTAAAAATCCTCAAAGGATTCATAAAAATTTGCTTTATTTTTAAGCACAAACGTTTAATAATCAAGATAATAAACAACAAAACAGACATATAGTTAAACAGAATAGCCATAAAGTAAAATGCAATGACCATAAAGTAAAATCAAATAATCATCTTGTTTGATGCAATAAGCATAAAGTAAAATATAAAGACCATAAAGTAAAATCAAATAACCATCTTGTTTAATGTAATAGGCATAAAGTAAAATGAAATAGCCATAAAGTAAAATATAATGACCATAAAGTAAAATCAATTAGTCATCTTGTTGTTTTTTGTCGGGTTGGAAACCCGAGCTACTAAAGAACTGTACGTCGGGTTTCCAACCCGACAAAAACAAAACACGAGTTGAAAACTCAGGGTACAGAACGGTAGCACGGGGTTCTAACCCATCAAAAAAAACGAATTGGAAACTCGTATTACAGAAGTATAAAACCATCTACAATATGAAGAAGCAGTTTTACAGAAGAAATCTCCCTCATTTACAACCGCTTGGCGGAACATTTTTTGTCACCTTTAATCTTCGTGGAAGTATTCCAAAAGCTGTTTCCGACCGTTGGAAAGAGGAGTATGCTCAAGAAAAAGCTAAGATTATTCAAACATCCCCAAATATCAATGATGATTTAGATAAGCTTGGCAGACGTGATTTTGGCAAAAGAGATAAATTCTATGATACTTATCAAGAGGGAAATCATTACTTAAAAGATGATGCTTTTGCTAAGATTGTAGCAGACTCTTTCCACTTTTGGGATAATAAAAAAATAGAGCTTTATGCTTATTGTATCATGTCAAATCATGTACATATCGTAGTAAGGTTATATGATGAAACAGAAATTGATTCGCCTTTTTATTTAGAAGAATATATGCACTCTATTAAACGGCATTCTGGTTTTGAGTGTAATAAGCTTTTAGGAAAACATAGTCCTTTTAGGCAAGAAGAAAGTTATGATAGGCTTGTTCGTGACCGAGAAGAGTTACATCGAATTTTGAATTATGTCTTAAATAATCCAGTAAAAGCAGGTTTGTGTAAGAATAAGAAAGATTGGAAATGGTCGTATATCAAAGATATTTATAATGATATTATGTAGCCGTAGCACGGGTTTCCAACCCGTCAAATAAAAAACACGAGTTCGAAACTCGTGCTACTGATTATTAATAAAAGGCATCTTCAAAATGTGATACTTCATAAGTATTGTTTTTGAAAATGACGGCTACGATGTCGAAACGGATTTGTTGATGCCAGTTGTTTTTATACACATAAAAGTCGGCGGCTTTGGTTACCATGGCTACTTTATGTTTGTTTACGCCAATTTCGGGCATTCCGTATTTTAAATTGCTAAGGGATTTTACTTCGACAAAAACTAAAAAGATACCTTTTCGTACAATCAAATCAATTTCTGCTCGACCGTAGCGATAGTTTCTGTGGAGGATTTGGTAGCCTTTCCCGATAAGATATTCGGCGGCGATGTCTTCGGCTTTTTTGCCTGTTTCAAGGTGTTCTGCCATTGGTTTGTAGAGTTTTAAGCTATGAGCTGTAAGCTTTGAGCAATGAGCTGTGAGTTTTTCTCTTAGCTCATTGCTCAAAGCTAAAAACTCAAAGCTCATAGCTCACAGCTTAAAGCTAAATTAATATCCAAACACTTCTTCTAAAGTCAATTTCTTCACTTCTCCGTATTTTTTCAAATCTTCTAAGTTTACTTTTTTCTCAGATGCTACAATACACATAGAATAAGGCTTTTTAGCTAAAAGTGAATCTTGGAATTTCTTCAAGTCTGCTAACGTTAATTTATCTAAAGATTCGTAAGTAGCTTTACGTTCGTCGATATTTACGCCTTTATCAAGTCCAGCTAAGTAAGTGTAAATGATATTATCTTGTGTGATTCTTTCGGTCTGAAAAGTCTTTTTCATTCCTTCTTTTGCTGTTTCCAAATTCTTTTCAGAAGCAGGGAAATCATTTAATAATTCATTCATGCCAGCAATAGACTCATGGATTTTATCAGCCTGCGTACCTACGTAAGCAATCATGCGATACTTTTCGTCTTTAGTATTTGGCGTTTGATAATAAGCATAAGTAGAGTACGCCAAAGCTTTTGATTCACGAATAGTTTGGAAAACAATCGACGACATTCCGCCTCCGAAGTAGTTATTGTATAATTCTACGATAGGTGTTTCAGCAGAATTGTAAGGAATCGTTGGACGTACCCAGTTGATTTCTGCCTGAACCATGTCGTAATCTGTAAATAAAACCACAGGTTTGTTTGGCACTTGCATTTTAAAATCAGCTACCAAAGGTAAATCGGCTTTGAAAGAAGTATTGATTTGGTGAACGGCTTTCAAAGCAGTTGCCAATTCCTCTACCGATTTTGGTCCATAATACACTACTGTATGTTTGTAAGAGAACAAATCGTGTAAGAAGTCGATTAAATCTTCTGCTTTTAATGCTTTCAACTCAGCATCTGTCAGTTGTAAAGTATTTCTTGGATTTTTACTACCAAAAGAAGCGTAAGCCGATAGTCCTTGTAAAATCGCCGCTTTGTTCAGCTTGGCATCGTTTCTTTGTTTCAATAATCTACCTTTCAATAATTCCAGAGCCGCATCGTCTTTTTTACATTTTGTCAATAAATCTTCAAAAAGGCTTACGGTTTTATCGAAATTCTCGTTCAAGCCCGACATTGCCAAAGTAATGTGGTGGTCGGTATAAGAGGTATTGAAATTACTTGCCAAACGATAAAACTCCGTACTGATTTGTTCAGCATTCATTTTGTCTGTACCTACAAATTGTAAATACTGTAAAGCAATGGGTAATACTTTGCTATTCCAAGAACCCATGTCAAAACGGTAGCTTAAACGGAATAAATCATTGTCTGTATTTTTTACAGTCAATGCTTCTAAAGTACCAATTTTACCTTTTTTGATGTCTTGGTTAAAATCTAACCATTTTGGTTCAAGGTTTGACATTGGCGTTGCATTCACATCTTTCAAAAATTCAGATTGTGCTTCACGGTTTACTTCTACTGGCGTAATTTCTGGTTTTTCAACTTTCTTGATATTTGGGTCAGTGCCTTTTCTTTTATAAACAATCACATAGCCTTCGCCACAGTATTTTTTAGCGAAATCCATTACTTCTTCTTTGGTTACTTTGCCCAAAGCGTCGTTTAGAGCCACGTAGCTATTCCAATTGTTTGATTTATCAGCAACGAAACTTTCCAACAAATTATAGGCACGAGAAGTATTGTCTTCTAAACCTTGAATCGCATTGAGTTTATAATTGGCGGCAATCGCTTTGATGATAGACTCATCAAAATTGCCTGATTTTAATTTGTTCAATTCACCTAATAGTAATGCTTTTACATCATCTAAACTTTGGTCTTTTTTGGGCGAGCCAGTCATTTGCCAAACTGAATAATCTTTATTCCATTCTGGGCTTGAGCTTGCACGTAATACTTTTTGAGCTTTCACTAAGTTTAAGTCAATTAAACCAGCTTTCGAGTTCGACATCAATTCGTCTACAATTGTTCCAATAATTTTTTCTCTCGAACTCAAAGAACCCGGCCAACGCCAAGCAATCGTAAGGGCATCGGGAGTTGGGCCAAATACTTCACGTACCATTGGGTTGAGGATTGGTAATTCTGGAGCAGGCTTGTACTCTGGAACAGGTTTTGAAGCCATGTATTTGAATGAAGCTTCAATTTTTTTAATTAAAACATCCGAGTTGAAATCGCCAACCATGATGATTGCCATGTTGTTTGGCACATAGTATTTTTTGAAGTAATTGCGGATTTCAACTAAAGAAGGGTTTTTCAAATGTTCAATTGTACCGATAGTGGTTTGTTGCCCATAATTATGCGTTGGGAAAAGAGCGGCGTTGCGAGCTTCATAGATTTTCCAACCATCGTTATCAAGTCCACGATTTTTTTCTTCATAAACAGCTTCTAATTCTGTATGAAAAATACGTAAAACTGGATTACGGAAACGCTCGGCTTGTAATTTCAAAAAGCGGTCGATAGCGTTAGCAGGAATATCTTCTGTATAAACAGTTTGTTCATAAGATGTAAACGCATTTGTACCTTGTCCGCCCATCGAAGCCATCATTTTGTCGTATTCGTTGGCAATAGCAAACTTGGCAGCCTCGCCAGATACTCGGTCGATTTCTTTATAAATCGCTTTTCGCTGAGATGAATCCGTTGTTTTGTTGTACTTTTCGTAAAGAGCATCAATTTGGTCGAGCAAAGGTTTTTCTTTTGACCAGTCCAACGAACCGAATTTATCCGTTCCTTTAAACAACATGTGTTCTAAATAATGTGCCAAGCCCGTGTTGGTTCTTGGGTCGGTGTTTGAACCAGCACGAGTAGGAATTAAAGCCGCAATGCGTGGTTCTTTGTGGTTTTCGCTCAGGATTACAGTCAGACCGTTGGCGAGTGTGTAAAAACGGGCTTTCATAGGGTCGTTACTTACGTATTTGTAAGTGTAGCCAGCCGAAGAAGCAGTTTTCCAGTCAAAAGTTTTCTGGGCAAATGCTAATGTGTTAATCAAAACTGATAACACAATACCCAATAGGGATAACTTGAGGTTTTTCATGTGCATTAGATTTTTTACAAAAAATAACAATAAAAGGTATTCTGATAATGAAAGCTATTCATTTTTGATAAACGGTTTAATCTGTTGATTGTTGAGTAGATGAATATTTTTGCTATCGAATAGCCAAAATAGCGAAAATTCACCCCAAATTAGCGTAAATACTTGTACTCCAAAAGAGCATTCTTGCTTAATTACAATAAAATTTTATTCCATCAAACGCTGGCACTTCCGTAGGCAAAGTACTTGTGATAAACCTGAAAAAGTAGCGTGACTTTGTAGCCTCAACGTATAATCTTATTGCTTATCAAAGATTTAATTTATTTTCAGAAGCTTGTACACAAGAATTTAGCATCTACTGACCTTCTGGTTAGGAATCAAAAAATGATATTTTCATCAGAATTTCAAAAAAGATTTTTCAGAAATCGAAGGTCTTTTTTATAAAAATTGTATAAATCTTCAGAGCTATTATATTTGCTTCAAATACTAAAAAAAAACTTGCCATTTTATTTAAAATTTTTACTTAACCAACAATAAATTGCAATATATCGTGTTGCAATGGCTTCCTTGTATATGGAACATAAAAATATGGACAAAGCCACCGCAGCGGGTCTGCTGGTAGCCATGGGAATTATTTACGGTGATATTGGTACTTCACCGCTCTATGTAATGCAGTCGATTATCGGCAATTCTCCCATAGACGAAAGGACGGTTTTAGGCGGACTTTCTTGTATTTTTTGGACATTGACCTTACAGACTACTTTCAAGTACGTAATCTTAATTCTTCGAGCCGACAACCGTGGTGAGGGTGGTATTTTAGCACTTTTCGCCTTAGTGCGTCGTCATGCTAAATGGCTTACTTTTCCTGCCGTTATTGGTGCTTCTACACTTTTGGCAGATGGTGTTATTACTCCGCCAATTTCTGTGGCTTCTGCGATTGAAGGGCTTTTGAAAATTTATCCAGACCTTCAAACTGTTCCCATCGTTTTGGCGATTATTACGGGTTTGTTCATGTTCCAAATCTTCGGAACGAAAGTAGTAGGACGAGCGTTTGGCCCAATTATGTTGATTTGGTTCTCGATGCTGGGCTTTTTCGGAATCTTATGGATTGCCAAAGATTGGACGGTTCTAAAGGCTTTATCTCCTTACTACGCATTTGACTTACTGAGCAATTCACACGGAGGCGAAAGTGGTTTCTGGGTTTTAGGAGCGGTGTTTCTTTGTACTACGGGTGCAGAAGCTCTGTATTCAGACTTAGGTCACTGTGGTCGTGGAAATATCAGAATCAGTTGGATATTTGTAAAAATCACTTTGCTACTGCAATACTTCGGTCAGGGTGCTTGGTTAATTACACAAAACGGTCAGTTACTCAACGAACGTAAACCAATTTTTGAATTAATGCCGGGTTGGTTCTTGATTTGGGGAATTGCTATTGCTACTGCTGCCGCAGTAATTGCCAGCCAAGCCTTAATTTCGGGTTCATTTACATTGGTTTCAGAAGCTATTCGTTTGAACTTCTGGCCAAAAGTACGTTTGCATTATCCTTCCGACCAAAAAGGACAATTGTATGTACCCAGTATGAATATTTTCTTGTGGTTGGGTTGCGTAGGCGTTGTACTATGGTTTAAAGAATCAGCCAATATGGAAGCGGCGTATGGTTTGGCGATTACGCTGACGATGTTGATGACTACCGCACTGATGGCATACTACCTCCACGTCCGAAAAATTGATATGTGGTGGATTGTTGCCTTTATCATTTTGTACGTAGCAATTGAAGGGGCGTTTTTGGTTGCCAACTTGCGTAAATTCGTTCACGGTGGTTATGTTTCGCTTTTCATTGCAGCACTCATTATTGCCTTGATGGTAATTTGGTACAGAGCGAATATTATTAAAATGCGTTTGACAGAATATGTAAAACTCGCAGATTATATCGAACCTTTGAAAGAATTGAGCCGAGATATGAGTATTCCTAAGTATGCTACACACTTAGTATTTATGTCGAACGCAGCACGTACAAGCGAAATCGAATCAAAAATTATTTACTCTATTTTCCAGAAACGTCCTAAAAGAGCAGACATTTATTGGTTTGTCCACGTTGATACCATGGACGACCCTTATACAATGGAATATAAAGTAAACGTTATAGAGTCTGACGACATCATTAAAGTAAATTTCAGATTGGGCTTTAGAGTGGAACAACGTATCAATCTATACTTTAGAAAAGTGGTTGAAGACATGGTAAAGAAAGGTGAAGTGGATATTACTTCTCGTTATGAATCTTTGAACAAACAAAATGTAATTGGTGATTTCCGTTTTGTAGTATTAGAGAAATTCCTATCGTTTGATAATAAACTATCGCTTGTAGAAGGTTTGATTATGAAAGCCTACTTCTTTATCAAAGACTTTACACCTTCTGAAGACAAATGGTTTGGGCTTGATACCAGTGCCGTGAAAGTTGAAAAAGTGCCATTGATTATCAGACCTGTCGAGAATGTTATATTGAAAAGAGTAGATTAAACCTAAACAGATAAATTACCTTGAAAATCCTAATTACTGGCGGAGCAGGCTTTGTTGGCTCGTCGCTCGCCATCAACATCAAAACTAATTATCCATCTTATGAAGTCATTTGTTTGGATAATTTAAAACGTAAAGGTTCAGAATTGAACTTGCCTCGTTTGGCAAAAGCTGGAGCAGTTTTCGTACACGGCGATATTCGTAACAAAGAGGATTTTGATGCACTGCCTGTGGTCGATTTCGTGATTGAATCATCGGCTGAACCTTCGGTATTAGCAGGATTAGAAGGTACACCAGACTATTTAATCAATACCAATTTAGTAGGAACAATCAACTGCTTGAACTATACTAAAAAGTGCGGTGCAGCTTTTATTTTCCTTTCTACCAGTAGAATTTATCCGATTAAAGCCATCGAAAAATTGAATTTTGAAGAGGCTGAAACTCGTTTTGTACTTTCAGACGAACAGGCTGTGCCGGGTGTTTCTTCAAAAGGTATTGCTGAAAACTTTCCATTAGATGGAGCGAGGTCTTTGTACGGGGCAACTAAATTGGCTTCTGAATTAATGATTCATGAGTACAATGAGTTTTACGGAATGAAAACCGTTATCAACCGTTGTGGAGTATTGACTGGTCCTTGGCAAATGGGAAAAATCGACCAAGGTGTAATGGTACTTTGGGTAGCGAAACACTTCTGGAAACAGCAATTGGCTTACATTGGTTACGGCGGTTCGGGTCGTCAAACTCGTGATATGTTGCACGTAAAAGATTTATACCGATTGATTGATTTTCAATTGCATAATATCGACAAAGTAAATGGTGAAATCCTAAACGCTGGCGGTGGCGTAGAAGTAAGTGCTTCTTTACAAGAACTTACCAAAGTGTGTCAGGAAGTAACTGGTAATGTGATTCCGATGAAGCAAGTTGCCGAAAACCGTGCAGCAGATATTCGCTTGTATGTAACCGACAATTCAAAAGTGACAGCTTTAACAGGCTGGAAACCAGAAATTTCAATCAAACAAATCGTTACTGAAATTACAGAATGGATTGCTGAAAACGAAGAAGCTTTGGCGTATGTATTGAAGTAACAATATTATTTTTATCAAGAAAAGCGTAGGAGAAAAAATACTTCTACGCTTTTTTTATGCAAAGGTCAGTCTGAAAACTGTACCTTGTTCTTCTACCGAATGTACCGTGATACTGCCTTTGTGCAAAGCCATAATTTGTTTTGAAAGACTCAGACCAATCCCCGAACCGTTGGCTTTAGAAGTAAAAAACGGCACAAAAATTTTATCCATCAATTCTGCCGACATTCCTATTCCATTGTCTTTTACTTCAAGTACTACTTTTTCTTGCGTATTTTTATAAGCTGAAATTTGAATTTTAGGTTGCTCAGATTCCTTTACGGCATCAATGGCATTAATCATCAAATTGATTAGTACTTGTTCTACCAAAGCCAAATCGCCTTCGATTTGTAAATCAAAATCTTTTAGGATTACGTCCAATTCTATATTCTTTTGTTCAATCTGATTTTCAAGCAGAATTTCCACACTTTCAAACAAATCTCTCACATAAAAAACCGCAAAAGAAGTAATCGAAACTTTAGCTAATTGTCGATAAGTATCGGCGAATTTCAACAAATTGGCACTTCTTTTTTTGATAGTAGCCACGCCCAAAGTAATATCTTCCAACAATTGTTTATTGGATGGATTAGGACTTTGTCCTGTTTTCAAACGCTCTTCCATCGTTTCGGCTAAAGAGGCAATCGGAGCTACGGAATTCATGATTTCGTGCGTCATTACTCTCAGTAATTTCTGATAAGCCTGTGCCTCTGTGTCTTCAATGGCTTCGTTTACATTCTGAAAAGCAATTAAATGCGTTAATTTGCCATCATTCAAAAAAGTGGTTTTGGCTAATAATACTTGCTTTTGGTCGATTTTTACTAATTGGTTTTCACCACTTTGTAGCGAACTAATGGCTTGAAAAACATAAAGATTTCGTTTTTCTAAAGAAGAAATATTTCTTAGATACGGAATCGCAAGCATTTTTTTAAATGCCTCGTTCATCCATCCTACTTCACCCGTTTGGTCATAAGACAAAATACCCGTATCAACCAATTCTAAAATTTTCTGTAAGTACTGATATTGTTCTTCTCGTTCGGAAGATAGCTGTTTGAAAGTACCGTTAATTTGGTTGAAAGCCCGCCGCAATTGCCGCACCGAAACAGGAGCATTTTTCTCGGCAAATTGCAAAGAAAAATCTCTATACTGAACGGCTTCGATAAATTGTGTAAGCTCGGTATTGGTTTTATTAATAAACTGAACAAAACTCAAAATCTGAAAAAACAAAACCAGTCCAATAAAAAAGAGTAACGTAAATTTATTATTTACGATACAAAAAGCTGCCGCTGTGATACTTGCCAAAAGAAAAAGTACCCTTATCGTCAGACTGACTTCATAGCGATTGAGTTTGAACATAAATTGATAAGTGCTGATAAAGTTTTTAGATAAGAGGAATAAATAGACAAGGCTGTTTGCTCGAAGCTCATCACTCAAAATGATAAGTCTTCAAAAAGTTTTCGACCATTTCTTCTGAGGCTTTGGCTGCTTGGGCGTCTCTTAGAGCAAGTCCTAATCTTCTGTACAAAACATCATGACTCGTCATTGCCATTTCTTCTTGAATCACATACACAATTTCAGCTTTGATAAAAGGATGATTAGGCTGAATCAGTTCTTTTAAGGCTGGCTGTGCGTCGGTAAGTGCCAATACTTTTTGGGCAAAAGCTCCGTACTTTTTCATCAAATGCTGGGCAGTCGCTGACGATACTTGATATTGTTCCGAAAGTTTTTGCCAATCTTCAAAACGATAGCCTTCTGCTCCATGCAATAATTGCTTTTCAGAAGTACAATCTACTGGCGTTGTTTGCCAAATGTTTTCATAAATCTGGTCGAGCGTATCTTTTGCCATCAAGCGATAAGTCGTCCATTTTCCACCCATGATACTTACTAATTGGCTGGCTGTATCAATTTCTACTTCATGGTCACGCACAAGCGATTTTGTATCCGAACCTTTCTCGGCTTTTCCCAATAAAGGTCTTTGTCCTGCAAAACCACTTGTAATTTCTTCTGGACGTACTTCTTTTTCTAAATAACGATTTACGTAACTCAATAAGTAAGGAATTTCGTAGGCTTCCAAATCAGGCGTTTCCGAAAGTTTATCTTCTTCGTCTGTTGTACCCACCAAAAGATGGTCTTGCCACGGAATGATGAACAATACTCGCCCATCATCAGTTTTTGGGACTAAAATTGCCGTTTCGTTTTTCATTAAATTTGGCGGCAACACCACGTGAGCTCCCCTACTCACTTTCATACGTGATTTCAAATTCGGATTTGCCATTTGGCGAACGTGGTCAGCAAATGGGCCCGTGGCATTGATAAATACTTTCGACTGCACCGCAAAAGTATTGCCACTAAGTGTATCTTTTATTTGTAAAGCAGTTAGCTTTCCTGATGTATCTTTTTCAAACTGAACGGCTTCGGCATAATTCAGAATGGTTGCTCCTAAAGTTTCGGCTTTTTGCAAAATGGCTAAACAGTAACGTGCGTCGTCTAACTGTCCGTCGTAATACAATACTGCCGAACTAAGATTTTTTTGCTTGAGTTCTGGAATATAAGTCAATGCTTCTTTACGAGAAAGCCATTTGCTCGCTCCGATACTGTGCGAACCAGCAATCCATTCATACAATTTCAGACCGATAGTCAGATAAATTCCTTCAAACCAATTATAACAAGGCGTTAGCAAAGGCAAAGGGCGAGTAAGATGCGGAGCATTTCGTAATAACGTATCTCTTTCGTGCAAACTCTTCTGAACCATTTTATACTGTTCCCAGTCTAATTTTTTTACGGCTTGTTCCAAATATCGAACGCCTCCATGAATCAGTTTAGTCGATTTAGAAGTAGTTTGTCCTGCAAAATCAAATTTATCAATCAAAAGTACTTTCAAACCTCTCAGGCTTGCATCCAGAGCAATGCCAGCTCCGCTTGCACCTCCACCAATAATACATAAATCAAATTGTGATGTTGACGATATTTTGTTTAATTGTTCTTTACGATTCATAATGAAGATTTTACCTGATGTTTCACAAATATACCAATAAAAGTGACAGAGGTATGTTATTAAAATGTGAGCTTTTTTGGACCAATACTTGAGTATTTTTAAGCCTCAAGTAATATGTATTAAAATCAAAAACACCTACTTATTTACTGAATTTGTAAACAAGTAGGCGTTTTTTAATTTTTTATTTGAAAAACAACCATTCTACGGCTTTAGGAAATTCTTTTCCCCATTGTTCTTCGGTATGTGTACCTTCGGGGTCGAATGAAACGTTGATTTCGGTTTTTCTGATGCCTTGTCGCTGAAAGGTTTGTTTGAGTTTTTCTACATTTGGCAACATCGTACTACCTTCTTCGCCACCTGCATAAATGTAAATTTTATTGGGCAAATGCGAAATAAAGTCGATAGCATCAAAATAAATATTGGGCGAAACCCAAAGTGCTGGCGAAAAAATCATCAGTTTGCTAAATGTTTCTGGAAACATCAATCCTGCATAAATACTGATTAATCCACCCAGCGAACTTCCGCCAATCCCTGTAAATTCTCTTTCGGGCTTGGTTCTAAAATTGGCATCAATATAAGGTTTCAGGGTTTTTGCTAAAAACTGAGCGTACTTGCGTCCTTGTCCTTTGCCCATTTTAGGATTATTATAAGGCGAATACTCTTGATAACGCTGTTCGCCACCGTGTGCAATGGCTACGATAATCACATCGCCACTACCACGAGATGCCAGCACGGCCAATTGTTTATCAATTCCCCAATTTTTAAATTCAGCGTCTTCGTTGAATAAATTCTGAGCATCCTGTAAATAAATTACGGGATAACGTTTGTCTGTTTTTTCGTAATTGTGGGGTAAAAGTATATAAACTGCCCTCTTTCTTTCTAATTGTGGAATTTCAAAAGCATCTGAAACCAATCTGATTTCAGGCATCAAATTTTCTGAAAGATTCTCGCCGTCCATTCTCCAGTGTGGAACAAAATCTTTCAAAACGCCCATTCTGGTTTTGGCAATTCTGTTGGGCGTTGGCATTCCGAACTCATCTAATTCTACCTGATTCCAGCCTCCCTTGGTATATTTATATTCAAAAGTTTCGGGCAATTTTACCGTGTCGGGTACTTTAAATAGATATTTCCCTTCTTCAATTTTACTGAGTTTGAATTCTTCTTTATCTGGAAGCCATTGATTAAAACTTCCTGTTAGATACACAGGGCGATTGTCTTCAACGGGTGTGCTTAATTCAAAATATAATACGCTTTTACTCATTTAATTATGTGTGTGATTGTTGTACCTCAAGCAACAAAATTAAATTAATTATACTTTTAATACAATGTTTTACTTAAAGCTTTAAGCTTATTTTAAGGTATTCCTACTCACACAAAACATATAAATCGGCTAAGTTTCTTCCCAATTCATCGTAGTCTAAACCGTAGCCTAATACAAATTTGTTTTCAAGTTCAAAACCTACGTGTTGGATGTCGATAGGTTGCTTCAGTGCCTCTGGCTTTTGAAAAAGCGTTACGATAGAAAGCGAAGCAGGAGCTTGAGCCAATAATTGCCTTTTGATTTCAATCATCGTCAGCCCTGTGTCGATGATGTCTTCTACTACAATTACGTCTCGCCCTGTTAAAGATTCGTTCAAACCCAAAATTTGCAATACTTTTCCCGTAGATTCGGTGGCTTGATAAGAAGATACTCTTAGGAAAGTAATCTGACAATCCAGTGTAATGGATTTCATCAATTGTGCGGCAAACATAAATGAGCCATTGAGAATGGCAAGGAAAATGGGCTTTTTACCTGCAAAATCTTCATTGAGATTTTGGGCAATATCAGCAATGCGTTCTTCTAAAATGTGTTGAGCAATTAATACTTCAAAGTGTTTATCGTGTACCTGAATTGTTGGTTTCATTCGTTTGTTGTTTCGTCTTAATTTGTAAAAGTACTCGAATCTAAAATGTTCGCCAAATGAGATTATCGTACATCGTGAAGCAAATCTTTTAGGAAGAATCTTTTACAACACTTTTTAAAGAAACGTTTTCGTTAGTACTTCATTAAGTCAATCCTTAAAATTTCCTTAAATTTACATCCTGAAAAGACAATCAACCATGAAAAAAGTATTTGATTTTACGAGTTTTATCAAGATAAGCCTCTCTTGCCTTTTGCTCCTTTGCTACCAACAAACTACAAAAGCCCAATGGTGGGTAGATACCGAAAAAGCAGAAAAGGAACGTTCTAAAGGAATGCTTTTGCTTACTACCGAAGTACAAATTGAGGCTACGCAGGCTATCAATCACATGTATAATTTTAAATTTTATGAAGCTGAAAGAGAATTCAATTATTTAAAAGTAAAATATCCAGAACACCCACTACCTGATTTTTTATTGGGATTGATGGAGTGGTGGAAAATTGTACCCAATACCGAAAACGTGATTTACGACGAACGTTGTTTGGAATACATGGACAAGAGTATCGAAAAAGCCGAAAAAATTTGGGACGATTCTGAAAACCCCGAAGCTGCCTTTTTTATGGCGGCGGCTTATGCGTTCAAAGGACGTTTGCATTCTGAAAGAAAACACTGGACAAAGGCGACTTTTGCCGCTAAAAATGCCTTGAAGTACCTCGACCGTTCGAGAAGTTTCTCTGATTTTAGTCCAGAATTAATGTTTGGCGACGGGCTTTATAATTATTACTTCTATTATGTAAAAGAAAATTACGCCATGTTGCGTCCAGTACTTTGGTTATTTCCCAAAGGCGACAAGGCAAAAGGAATTGCTCAGTTAGAAAAAGTAAGCTATAATGCTTTTTACACTCGTACAGAAGCTCGTTACTTTTTACTCCAGATTTATGGCTTGGAAAACATGAACGACAAAGCCCTGAATTTGGCAAAATATACTTATGAAACTTATCCCGACAATCCTTTTTTCCAAAGATTTTACGCCCGTTGTGCATTCGTGTCTGGCAGAGTACCAGAAGCTAAAGCCTTGGCAAAAGGCATTTTACAAAAAATAGACGAGCATTATCCCGGTTATGAAGGCGTAAGTGGTAGATATGCTTCTTATATTTTGGCTTATTATGCCTTTAATTATGACCGAGACTACGCACAAGCAAAAATTTATTATCAAAAAACCATTGATTTTGCCGTACTCACAGGAACAACCAATTCAGGCTATTACTTATCGTCGATGATTGCTTTGGGAAGAATTTCTTTGCAAGAACAAGATTACGACAAAGCCATTGAGTATTTCAAACAAGTAATTGACGACTCCGACCGCAAATCTCCACAAAGAGACGAAGCAAAAAAATTATTAACAGAAGCTAAAAAAGCCAGAAGAAAGAAAAAGTAACACAAGTTTCCAACTCGTTAAAACATATAATTGACACGAGTTGGAAACTCGGGCTACTGAATATCAAAATATGTCTTTAATTATTTGTTAGAAAGTATCATTTTCGGTATATTTAAAACTCATTATTTTCCAAATAATGAGTTTTTTGTTGATTATCAACATCTTTTATGTTCAAAACAACTTTTTCCTCTGCCGAGAAAATACCTTACTTTCTATGAAAGTTTCTACTACGCAACCTTTTCAGATTATTTATTCGATACTCAACCACGAGTATCTTGGCTATCTTTTTGAAGCCTTTGTCGTACAATTGGACGATAAAGGAGAACTGACCTTGCTGAATCAAAACGTTTCTATCAAAAATATTTCAGAGTTTGCCCACGGCTTAGACCCACAAGATTTGAAATTGGTAAAACTCATCGACTCGCTTCAATCTGAAAATATTTATAAAAAATTTGTAGGTACAAAAAAGAGAACCGTTGTTGATTTTTTCTTGAAAGTATATGACCCTCAAAAAGGCGAAAAAGGCTTGCAGGAACTCATCGCTACTTATATCGAAAAAATAAAAGCTGAAATGTTGCCTTTGCTACTGGGCAAAAAGCTTTTCATTATGGGCGGTGATGGCAATCCGATTTGGCAATCCATTGAAGTATTACCTGAAAAAGCAACCGTACTTTTTCATTTTATGCGAAATAGTGATAACACTCATTATTTCCCAACGATAAAATACGAAGGGCAAAAAGTGGATTTTCAATACAAAAACGCCTTTATCGTTTGCGACGAACCCGCTTGGATTATTGTTGAAAACAAATTGTATCATTTTGCCAAAGAAGTTGACGGCAAAAAACTGCGTCCTTTCTTTCAGAAGAAATTTATTCTGATTCCGAAAAATTTGGAAGAAGATTATTACCGCAAGTTTGTTTCGTCTATCATTTCAATGTTTGATGTACACGCCAAAGGTTTTGAAATTCGTACTGAAGCCTATCAAGGAGTTCCGATTTTGAATGTATCCGAACAAAAAGTACTGCAAAGTAGCCTTTTTGAAAACCAAAGTACAAACAATATTGAAGACGAAGACATTGCCTTAAATATCCACTTGGCTTTTCAGTACGGAAAATATACTTTTCGTTTTGATAGTTTTTCCACAGAAGTAAATGTAAGTATGGAAAAAAAAGGCGACGATTATGTTTTTCATAGAGTTCGCCGAGATTTAGATTTTGAAAAATCAACCTTGCTTTTGCTCAATTCTTTGGGTTTAGACCTCAAAAACGGAAGAATGTTATTGCCCAAAAGTGATGCTTTCGCTTGGATTCAGAAAAACTATGCTTCACTTACCGAAAAAGGATTTTTGATTGAGCAAAATGTGCAGGACGATGGCAAAAAGTACTTCTTGGGTTATTCAAATATTGAAGTAAATATCACCGAAGGAAACGATTGGTTTGATATTCACGCTATTGTGCATTTCGGAGAATTTGAAATTCCCTTTTTGAAACTCCGCAATTTGATTCTTCACAAAAAACGAGAATTTACTTTACCCAACGGTGAAATTGCGGTGATTCCCGAAATTTGGTTTACGCAGTATTCTGAATTGTTCGCTTTTATCGAACAACATACTGAACGTGAAGGATTTATCTTGAAAAAACATCATTTATCTTTGGTTCAAGATTTACAAAGTGAATCGTTGGCAACGGCTGTTTTGAGTAGAAAATTAGAAAAACTGAGAGATTTTGAGGAAATACAATCGTACCATTTACCCAAAGGTTTCAAAGGAAGTTTGCGTCCGTACCAAAAAGCAGGTTATGATTGGATGCGTTTTTTGAATGATTATCATTTTGGCGGATGCCTTGCCGATGATATGGGTTTAGGAAAAACCGTTCAGACACTTACTTTACTCCAGTCGCAGAAAGAGCAAGAAATTCCACAGCCAAGTTTGTTGATTTTACCCACTTCGCTGATTTATAACTGGGAAATGGAAGCTCGGAAATTTACGCCAGAGCTTAAAATCTTGACTTATACAGGTACATATCGAGATAAAAATATTGAACACTTCGACCAGTACGACGTAGTAATTACCACTTACGGAATCGTAAGAATTGATATAGATTTATTAAAAAATTATCGTTTTAACTATGTGATTTTAGATGAATCGCAGGCGATAAAAAATCCAGCATCTTACATTACCAAAGCCGTTATGCAGTTGAATACTCGCAATCGTTTGGTACTTACAGGTACGCCTTTGGAAAACAGTACGATGGATTTATGGTCGCAGATGACTTTTATCAATCCGGGATTATTGGGTTCTCAGCATTTTTTCAGAAATGAATTCCAAGTACCGATTGAAAAAAAGGGAGACGATGCCAAAATGCAAAGGCTGTATTCTATCATCAAACCTTTTATGCTAAGAAGGCACAAGTCGCAAGTAGCCACCGAACTACCGCCAAAAATTGAAAGTATTCACTATGCCCAAATGACTGACCAACAGGAAAAAGAGTACGAAGAAGCGAAATCGTATTTCAGAAATTTGATTTTAGAGCATATTGAAGAAGCAGGAATGGCGATGTCGCAAATGGTAGTTTTGCAAGGTTTGACCAAATTACGCCAATTGGCAAATCACCCAAAAATGACCGACGGTACTTATGAAGGCGATTCGGGGAAATTACAAGATGTATTGGAGAAATTAGATTCAATTCTGGAAGAAGGACATAAAGTATTGATTTTTAGTCAATTTGTAAAACATCTTGATTTGTTCAGAGAAGAACTCGACAAAGCCAATCGTGTCTATGCTTACTTGGATGGAAGTACCCACGACCGACAAGCACAAGTAGAGAAATTTCAGCATAATGAAGACGTTCGGATTTTCTTGATTTCACTCAAAGCAGGCGGTTTGGGGCTAAATCTTACCGCAGCCGATTATGTCTTTATTTTAGACCCTTGGTGGAATCCAGCAATTGAAGCCCAAGCCATCGACAGAGCTCACCGAATTGGGCAAGTAAATACGGTTTTTACCTATAAATTTATTACTAAAAATACCGTAGAAGAAAAGATTTTAGCCCTACAACAAAGCAAACAACGCCTTGCCAATGAGCTAATTACCACAGAAGAAAGTTTTGTAAAATCACTTACCAAAGATGATGTATTGGCATTGTTGGAGTAAGAGTAATGTATGCAATTATTTAAACCCTAAATTTTACATAAATCTAATGACACAAATTAAAGCACAGTTATTTTATGAATCTGACTGTTTACTCGGAGAAGGTCCTCTTTGGGATTTTGAAAATAAAAAAATTTACTGGGTAGATATTGAAGGGTGTAAAGTACATTCTTTAGATTTAATCAATAAAGAACATAAGTTTTGGAGAACCCCAGCAATGGTTGGTGCTGTATCACTTACTAATAAAAAAGATATTTTACTATTGGGGATGCAGGGACAATTAGCTTTACTCAATACAATTTCCGATAATATAGAGGTTTGTGGAAAAATAGATGAATCAAAAACTAAAAATCGATGTAATGATGGACAAATTGATGCTTTAGGTCGTCTTTGGATAGGGACAATGCAAGTGTCAAATCAAAAGAATGAGGGTTCTTTATTCTGTGTATCTTCAGATATGAAACCTGCGGTAAAATTAACCAACTTAGGAATTTCAAATGGAATAGGATGGTCATTAGATGATAAGACTTTATACTTTATTGACTCAATGGATAATTGTATCAAAGCTTTTGATTTTGATTTATTGAACAAAAATATTGGAGAACCGATAACTATTTATAAAGTTAAGAAAGATGAAGTTCCAGACGGTATGTGTGTAGATTCAGAGGGAATGCTCTGGGTTGCTTTCTGGGACGGGTTTCGAGTTGCAAGGATAAATCCGAATTCTGGTGAAGAAATAGCCGAAGTAGTTGTTCCTGTACCTTTAGTTACTTCTTGTACTTTTGTTGGTGAAAATTTAGATCAACTTATAATTACAACAGCAAGGGTGGGCTTATCTAAAGAACAGTTAGAGACATATCCATTAAGTGGAAGCATCTTTATTACTAATCCTGGAACGACAGGACGTAAGGTTAATGTGTTTGAATGTGGTTAATGTTATTTTTCAAATGAGCCTTTACTAATGTTTATTGGAAAAAGTGAAAAATCAACATCAATATTTCAGAAGTTTTATACGATAAGATATTATTGATTGACTGTATAAGCTTTTTATAAAATTAAATGCCATGACGAATCGCTTTTTTACTTCTTTTTTATGCTGTTTATTAACCTCTTGTGTATTGGTAGCTCAGAAAAAAGAGCTTACTAAAAAACCGTTATCCGACGCACAACTTGCAACGCTTTTTGATGGCTATATCCAAAATTCACTATCGCTCTGGAAAACGCCCGGACTTTCGGTAGTAGTAGTAAAAGACGGCAATGTAGTATTGAAAAAAGCCTATGGCGTAAAAAACAACACCACCAAAGAACCTTATACTACGGCTACTTTATCTACTTGTGCTTCTACCACAAAAGCGATGACGGCTCTTTGTCTGGGTATTTTGGTAGATGAAGGAAAAGTAAAATGGAACGACAGAGTAATAGATATTTTACCAGAATTTCGTTTGTCGAACCCCAATACTACGGCAGAAATTAGGGTAAAAGATTTATTGACACACAATGCAGGACTTGGCAATGCCGACTTGCTATGGGTTTTGGGATATTCTTCTTCTGAAATTTTGCAGAGAATGCAGTATATTCCTATGGCGTACTCTTTGCGTTCTTCGTTTATTTATCAGAATGTAATGTATTTAGTGGCTGGCGAAGTCATTAAAAAAGTAAGTGGAAAAACTTGGAGTGAATTTATCACTGAAAAAATTTTTACTCCGCTGAAAATGACCAATACTTATGCAGATTATTCAAAAATTCCTGCCACAGCTTCAAAGACAAGTCCGCATTACAAAGACAAAGCCTTAGCGGATTCTATCAGAGCCATTGGTTATTTAGATGGCGATGTAGTTGGCCCAGCGGGTGGCGTTTGGTCTTGTGGAGATGACATTAGCAAGTGGTTGCAATTTTTACAAGACAGTACCAAAATAGAAGGAAAAGCCATTTTAAAAGCCCAAACATTTTCTGAATTATTCAAGCCACAATCCTTTGTTACGGCAAGTGAGTTTTATCCAACCGCTCGTTTAACCAAACCTCATTGGACTACCTATGGTTTGGGTTGGTTTCAACAAGATTATCGTGGAAAAATGGTTCAGTTTCATACAGGAAGTTTAGACGGCTTGGTGGCAATTGCAGGCACAATTCCAGACGAACGTATTTCTATTTACGTTTTCGGAAACCTCGACCACAGCGAAATTCGCCATGCTTTACTCTTCAAAGCTTTTGATTTATGGAGTTTTCAAGACAATACTAAAGATTGGAGTAACGATTTCTTCCAACTTTACAAAGGAATCATCGACAACGCTCGCAAGAAAGAAAATGAAGAATTAGCAAAAAGAGTAATCAATACTCGTCCCTCTTTGCCTTTGACTGCCTATACAGGAAAATACGAAAATGAAGTATATGGAAGTTTAGAAGTAATCTTAAAGAATGACATTTTAGTACTAACTCAGCCCAATAATATTAGCTTTAGTTTAGAGCATTGGCATTACGATACTTTCTTGGGACAAAGTAATAACTGGTGGTGGGGAAAATCGGGAGTACAGTTTTCTTTAGACTTTGAAGGAAAATCAGGAAGTTTATCATTAGACGGAATTCCTTTTAGGAAAGTAAATTAAGTGAAGTGATTGGTGTTTAGTATTTTATTAAAGTTTTTAATTATCAAACATTTACGACAAATAAAAAGAGGTCAGAAAATAATATTCTGACCTCTTTTTTATGTTTAAACTCTTAAAAAATCACGTTCTACGCAAGCAAATTAACTTCATTATAAACTCGCACTGTTTCAGCAATTTCTTTGAGTAAGCTTAGTCTTTCTTCAATACCATTTCCAACTACAATTACGTCTGCACCTGCTTGTAGGGCTTCTTTTGCTTTTTGTGAAGTATTGATACCTCCGCCAACAATCACAGGAATATCTACGGATTTCTGCACGGCTTTTATCATTGCCTGAGAAATGGTTTTCTTTGCTCCTGAGCCAGCGTCCATGTAGATAAGTTTTAGCCCCAACATTTCGCCAGCCATTGCTGTACAAGCCGCTACACTTGGTTTATCGTGCGGAATAGGCGTTGTATTTGAAATGTACGAAACCGTAGTTTGCTGTCCGCTATCAACAATCATATAACCTGTTGCTAATACTTCAATGCCACTTCGCTTGAGAATGGGAGCAGAAATAATTTGCTGACCTATCAAATAATCAGGATTTCGCCCCGAAATCAAGGAAAGGAACAACACACCATCTACTTTGTTGTTGAGGTGCAAACTATTTCCCGGAAATAATAAGACAGGAATATCAGTATGTTTTTTTAGCTGTGATATTACTTCTTCCATGATATGGCTGGTAATTAGGCTACCACCCACAAAAAAGAAATCTACGGATTCTTGTTTACTCAAGTCTATTAAATGCGAAAAGCTGTCTTCATTGACTTTGTCGGGGTCAATCAAGACAGCAAATGCCTTTTTGCCTTGAGCTTTCAGCTCATAAAATTTATTCAGAAGGTTTCTCTGCATGATTCTCTTTTAAAATCGTCAAGGCTTCTATGAGTTTATCTTTGGCAACTGCGATAAGAAATGCCATCATATAGCCTTTAATAGATGATACAACCCAAGATTCCTTACTTTTTTCTTTTTTTACAAGAACGGGCAAATTGGTATTTTCTGGTACTTTTTCTACTTTTTTCTTTTCTGTGTCAGAAACCAAAAAGTCAAATAGCCAATAAGTAGTCACCAAAACGGTTCCTATAATCAAGGCAGTTGTACTGATACGAACAGCTTCGGATTTTATTTCCTCTACTTGTCCTTCAATTACCTTTTTGTATGCTTTTGCCTCTTCTTGTAATTGTCGTTTGCGGTCAGAGGTCTTTTGTGGTTTTATTGCTGGAAACATAACGTTACGTTTGCTGTTATTATTCGACTCATATTGCGTTCATATTTCGTTAATATAATAACTCTGTACGTAATTAAACTATTCAAAAGTACTAAAAAAATCGTTTTGACAGAAAATTCCACGAAGAAATCCCCTCTTAATTTTCATAATATATCGTTTCTGATGACTCTTTAGCGATTTCTTCGAGTGTCTTTGGTCTAAAAGTTTCTTTTGCACAATAAAACACAATCCCTGCACCAGTAGCCAAAAGAAGCGTTACGATAAGAAAACCAAGGTACTTGCTCTCTAAAATAAAATTAAGGTAAAGAGCTATGGTTAAGAGTAAAAAAATCAAAAAAGTACTAACAAGTATTAATAGAATTGCCCCAATGATGAGTTTCTTCATCACAGCCTCTATCCTTTCTTCTACTTCTACTTTGGCGATTTCTATATTGGTATTGATATATTTATAGATATTCTCAATTAATCCTGATGTTTCTGATGATTTCATAATTTGAGATTTTTGTCAATACAAATAACTAAAAAATAGTGTCCCAAAGCAAATATCCATTCAAGGCGATGATGATGATTGCTACAATCCAAGAGGTTATTTTTATCAAAGGTGAATTCGCAAATTCGCCCATTTCTTTTTTGTCATTTGTAAAAATAATCAGTGGCACAACCGCAAAACTCAATTGCAAGGATAAAATTACCTGACTAAGAATCAGTAAATCGCCAGTTCCTTTTTCTCCGTAAAGTATCGTTACGATTAGGGCAGGAATCACGGCAATCAATCGAGTAATAAGTCTTCGCAACCACGGTTTTAAAGTCAAGTTCAAAAAACCCTCCATCACGATTTGTCCTGCTAAAGTACCTGTCAGAGTAGAGTTTTGACCAGACGCCAACAAGGCTACGGCAAAAAACAATCCTGCCAATTTTACACCCAAAACAGGGTCGAGCAAATGATAAGCGTCGTTAATATCCGCTACATTTTGATTGCCTGTATGATGAAAAGTAGCGGCTGAAATAATTAAAATAGCAGCATTGATAAAAAACGCTAAAGACAAAGACAAGTTAGAATCTATCGTGGCGAAGAAAATGGCTGAACGTCTTCCTTCGTTAGTTTTATCAAAATTTCGAGTTTGTACAATACTTGAATGTAAGTACAAATTATGAGGCATAACGGTTGCCCCTAAAATTCCGATGGCAACGTACAACATTTCAGGGTTAGTGACGATTTCGGGCTTTGGTAAAATATTACCAAAAATTTGTGTAATCGAAGGCTGAGAAACGGCTATTTCATAAGCAAAACAGCAAAAAATCATAAAAATTAGCCCTCCGACGATACACTCTAAAGCTCTAAAACCTTTGCCTTGAAAATATAAAAGTACCAACACATCCAAAACCGTAATAACAACACCCACTGAAAGCGGTAAACCAAACAATAAATTTATGGCAATAGCCGAACCGATTACTTCTGCCAAGTCGCAGGCAGCAATGGCGATTTCGCACAAAACCCACAAAGCAATTGAAACAGGCTTTGAATAAGCATGGCGACAAGCCTGAGCTAAGTCTCGTCCGGTGGCAATACCCAACTTCAAGGCTAAATGTTGCAACAACATCGCAAAAAGATTAGAAATCAGAATGACAGAAATAAGTGTGTAACCAAATTTTGCTCCACCAGAAATATCCGTTGCCCAGTTGCCCGGGTCCATATAACCAACCGCAACCATTAAGCCCGGCCCAGTAAATACCCACAATTTTTTGCCAAAAGAACCCGTTTTAGGCACTTTTACCGAACCATAAACTTCTGGTAATGAATGATGTATCTCTGTGTTTTTTATATTCATACTCATTTGAATTTAGAAGCGTAAGTAATTGTCATATTTATTGTACGTAAATTTATTTTCAAAAAGCTACAATTCAAAATATTTTTTTAGATTAACCTAAAATTTATTTTTTTCCATCTTAAATAATACCTTTGTAATATTAAGAAAAGACTCCATTATCCATAAAATATATTCGTTATGACTTCATTCACGGAAGAAAACTATCTTAAAATCATCTATAAACTTTCTGCTGAAACCAACAGTGAAGTAAGTACGAATGCCGTAGCAGAACTGACGCTCACCAAAGCGGCTTCGGTGTCGGATATGCTGCGTAAACTTTCTGAAAAACAGCTTGTTAAATACCAAAAATACCAAGGTGTTAGGCTTACAGAATTGGGGGAGTCGGTAGCCCTAAAGGTTATCAGAAAGCATCGTTTGTGGGAAGTATTTTTAGTTGAAAAATTGGGGTTTAACTGGGATGAAGTACACGAAATTGCAGAGCAATTAGAACATATTGATTCAGAAGAATTGGTCGAACGATTAGATGAGTTTTTGGGTTTTCCTAAATTCGACCCGCACGGCGACCCTATTCCAGATATGAACGGACTTATGCCTGAACTGAGGCATCAATGTTTGTCGGAAATTGGCATTGGACAATTGGTAGTAATGGTTGGCGTAGCAGAACACTCTGCGGCATTTTTGCAGTACTTAGCCAAAATTGGTCTGACGCTGGGAAGTCAAATAAAGATTACGGAATTTAATGAGTTTGATAAATCATTATCTGTAAATATTGGCGATAATCTTAGCCATTTTATCAGTCATGAGGTTGCTAAAAACCTACTTGTCGAAAGCTTCAAACACTGATAACCAATCATTTGCACAGCCGAAAATAAAAAAACCTAACTTTGCCGCCACAAAGTTAGGTCAAAAATATTTGCGTTGTAAGAACACATTACAAAGTTAAAAAAAAGAAGTTTCAAGTCAAGTGAAATGAGAAAAATATACTTTAAAGTATTACTTTATTACTTAAATAAAGCAATTTGTTTTTAATATTAAGCCAAATAGACGATAAAATTCTTAAAATACCTCATTTGGCTTTACAGATTGCTCTAATTTAATAGATTATCCTGCATTTCGTCTTTTAAATTCACTCCACTGATTTTTTTCACGTTCATTTCTTGAAGTAAATACCACATTTTTTCGACAGCCATTTCATACGATAGCCCTTCTGGACGAATGTTGGAGATACAGTTTCTACTTTCATCGGTTAGTCCCAATTTAGGTTGGTAAGTAATATAAGCTCCCATACTGTTGGGAGAACTCAAACCCGGGCGTTCGCCAATAAGCATTACCACAATTTTAGCCTTTAAAATAAAGCCAATTTCATCCGCAATAGCTACTCTTCCCTGTTCAACAATACAAATAGGAGCAATTTGCCAGTTTGCTTCCGTTAGTTTGGGCATTAGTTTATCTAAAAAAGCAAAAGCGTGTTCGTTAATGGCCGTTGCCGAAAGCCCATCTGCCAATACAAAACATATATCGGCTTCGGTGGCTTCTTCTTCTAATAAAATTTTTCTGGAAGCTTCGCTTAGGGTTCTGCCTAAATCAGGTCTTTGCAAGTACTGCGACCGTGACTTTACTTCGCTTTGTAACCTCAGCACTTCCAAATTGAAAGTGCTGAGTAAAGCTTGGAATAATTCTAATACTTTTAATTCTGAGTAAACAGCATCTCTTGCCTGAGCGTGGTCTGCTTGGAAATGTAGGAGTTCGGCGGTTGGCAAGCTATGACCAGCACGCCCACGAGCAATACGGGCGGGTGTATAGGTTTGTAAAAATTGCCACTGGTCAGCTTGCTTCGTCTCGATACTCATCTTTATATTTCAAGATTATTTAAAATCAATTACTTCGGGCATTAAAGCCATGATACCTTCACGAGCTTTCAAATCTTGAATTTGTTTTACATAAGGAGCTAATTCGCCAAATTGAGCTTTCATAATTTTAGCTTGTGCTTCCTCCTCTTTTTTCTCAAAAATTTCTTCTATGAAAGATTTTGGCTGTGGATAAAACTTCGCTTTGTAGTCACCTTCTTTCAATTTGGCTTTTTTTGCGGCAATTTTAATTGCATCATCCAAACCGCCCAACACATCTACTAAACCATTGGCTTTTGCTTCAATGCCCGACCAAACGTGTCCTCCTGCTAATGATTTTAATTTTTCAATACTCATTCTTCTACCTTTGGCTGCTTTAGAAGTAAAGGTTTCATAACCTGCATCTACACTTCTTTGAAACCAATCTTTTTCAAAATCGGTCATTTCACGAGTAACCGTTGGGAAATCTGAGTGGGCATTGGTATTCACACGGTCGTTGGTGATACCAAGTTTATTTTTAAGGAAATTTTCAAAATTAAAGAACTGAGCAAAAATTCCGATAGAACCCGTAATCGTAGTCGGTTCGGCAACAATGGTATCTGCTGCCATTGCCATATAATAACCACCAGAAGCCGCATAATCTGCCATTGAAGCAATGACTGGTTTTACTTTCTTGGCTAATTCTACTTCTCTCCACATCACATCCGAAGCCAAAGATGAACCGCCCGGACTATCAATTCTTAAAACGATTGCTTTTACTCTCTTATCATCACGAGCTTTGCGTAATTCAGCTACCCAATCATCTGAGCCAATATTTCCTTTGTCAGCTTTTGGGCCAATGATTGCTCCTTCACCCACAATTACAGCGATTTTATTCTGAGTATCATTGTACGGAATGGCAGACTCTGCTTTCAAGAATTTTGAAAGTCCTACAAATTCAATTTTGTCTTCTGATTGTTTTTTAAGTGTTTTTTTGAAATCCGCTTCAAACTCATCGTAGTAACCAATATCAGTTACTAATTTTGCGGCTAAAGCTCCTTTTGGTTTATAAGCCAATAATTCGTCTGCTACTTTCTTGAGGGTTGCTACGTCTGTATTGCGTGAGGCGGCGATTTGCTCAAAAATATGGTCATTGATTGTATTCAACAATGAAGAGTATTGAGCTTTGTTGGCTTCACTCATATTTTCACGTATATAAGGCTCAACCGCCGACTTATACTCTCCTACTCTAAATACCACAGGTTTGATGTCTAATTTATCCAACGCACCTTTATAAAAACTTACTTCTGCACTGATACCATTGAAGTCCATTCCGCCCGCTGGATTCAGATAAATTTTATCTGAAATAGAAGTAACGTAATAGCCTTTTTCGGTAAAAGATTCACCGTAACTATAAATAAATTTACCTGATTTTTTAAATGCTAAAAGGGCATTTCTGATTTCTTCTAATTGAGCATAACCCGCTTGCGGATAATGTGCTTGAAGATAAATTCCTTTGATATGGCTATCTGCGGCGGCACGTCTGAGGGCTTCTCTGATTTGTACCATTCCGATACTTTCGTTATTATCAGCGAAAGGCCCACCCAAATCTTTGAAAGGGTTTTCGTCGTCGCTTACATTTTCAACAATTGGGTGATTGAGGTCTAATTTCAATACGGAATTGTCTTTCAAAGCGGTTGTCTCTTGCGAAGAACCTACCGCAGCAGCAATGCCAACGATTATAAAAAAACCAACAATAGTGAACACGATTAATCCTACAATGGTGGCTAAAACATATTTAAGAAATTGTAACATGAGTTTTTCGTTTTGGTTTTGTACTTACGACACGCCTCGAAAGGTATAATAAACAAGTCGTAAACTCAAAAATAAATTGACTTGTTTCCAAAAAAAAGTTTATATGTTCAATGGAGAATTGACTTGATGGGAGGAACGAAAAGCATAATGATTGTTGGCGTTAAAACCTGTTTACAAAGGGATTAATTCACAACATTGGCGTTTTTATAGAGTGAAAATCTATCAGGCTTTGCAGAAAAGGTAATTATTAGCGTATCATTGGCTATTTCAAAACATCAAGTAACTTTAATAGTTGTTTATGGAGAGAGAAATGTACTCATGAATAAGCAATAATACTTAATTGTGAATGAGCGACTTAATGTATATTTTTGTTACAGATTCATCGTGTTATCAAACAGCTTGTTCAAATTGCTCAAGTCTTATTGCTTTTTAGCAGAAAAATAGAAAAATGGAAAACGAACAAAATCAAGACTCCAAACTCGACCGCATCATTGAGGCTCGTATGAAATTGAAGGCTCGCTTTGAAGAAAAAATGAAAGCAACTCCTTCAATGGCTGATACAAAACCACAAGGTACTGGACCAATCAATCGTCATGGAATGCCCACAACTCCCGTTGGACAGACGCTCACGACTAAATGGCCTGTGTTAGATTTGGGTTATCAACCAAAAATCCCATTAGATAAGTGGCGTTTAATTGTTGATGGAGAAGTTGAAAACCCTGTTATTCTTACTTGGGACGATTTGATGGCACTTCCACAAACTGAAGACGTTTCAGATTTCCATTGTGTAACTACTTGGTCGAAATTGAACATGGTTTGGAAAGGCGTTCGCTTGTTGGATTTAGCGGCTTTGGTACAACCTAAGGAAACAGCTACACACATCATGTGCTACGGTTATGATACTTATACAACCAATGTGTCGATGGAAGAAGCCTTGAAACCTGATGTTTTACTCGGACATACTGTGGACGGACAACCTTTATCCGTAGAACATGGTGGGCCACTACGAATGATTACGCCTCAACTTTACGCTTGGAAAGGCTCTAAATGGATAAAAAGAATAGAATTTATGCCACAAAATAAATTGGGTTTCTGGGAAGAAAGAGGTTACTCAAATACTGCTTATCCGTGGAGAAATGATAGATATAGCTGATAGATATGAGATATGAATTATGAATTTGAAAAAAAATCAACTTGGAAGGAAACTTATTAGTTGCAAATTTCTTTTTCTCATAATTCATATCTCATACTTCATAATTATTTCGTCACCCATCTTTCTGCTACTGCTAATGAATAATCTACAAAGGCTTTTACGGTAGTTTCATAAATTGTGTTTCCTACCGAATCCGCATTGTCATCTAAGTTTTTATGAGTCTCGTGCGATTCGTAAATTCTTGCAGAAACGACTGAGTACTGATTAGTAAAATTGATGATTTTATTAATTACCGTCGTAAGTTCCAAACAAGGTATTTTCCCGCCACGTCCGCTCGAAACACCAGCCAAAGCAAATACTTTATTGTTGAACAAGTGCATAAAGTCTTTTCCACCTAATTGATGTAAAGCATTTAACAAATCTCCGTTCACAGTCCAGTTATATTCAGGAGTAACAAACACTACCAAATCGGCTTTTTCCCAAGCACCAATCAACTCCGCTTGAAAATCTGTTAAAGCTTCCTTATTAACCGTTCCTCTACCAACTGCCGGAATATCAAAATGATGAAAATCTACTACCGAAACCTCAGAAGAAGTACTTGAGGCAAGGAATACTTTTTTAAGATAGTTTGAAAAGCGTAAGGAATTGCTGTTTTTTCGGGGTGATGTGGCAATAATTGTAATATTCATTGTTTTAAAAGAGTATTTTTTAGGGTTTATATATCTTATCAACATAAAGTACAAAATAATGTTTACATTCATTCGGTAAAACCTTTTTTTGAAGAAGAAAGGTTCAAGTGTATTCCATGATAGACTTCTATTGGGAAAGGATATATTTGTCATTTGCTCAACAATTAAGTGGTGATTAGTAAAAAGTGATTGGCAATTAGAACTTTATACAGCTAATAATCAAATATTTACAAAAACTAAAAACGTCACTTAAACTGTATTCATTAATAAAAATCATTTATCCTCAGAAATATTATGGAAAATTCATCTCGAAGACAATTTTTAGAAAAATCAGCCACCGCTTTAGCCACAGGAACTGTCATGTCAAGCCTCACTCTTTCAGAATCTCATGCTTCTGCCCCAGCGGCAAAGCTTTCTTTTATTCACCATGTGTATTTTTGGTTGAAAAATCCTGATAGCAAAGAAGACCACGCACAGCTTTTGGCTGCCTTGAAAGCTTTAGGCAAAATTGAAGTAATAAAATCAGCCCATATCGGTTTGCCTTCCATCAACGAGTTCGATAAGCCCGTTACAGATGCTTCTTATTCCTTTTCGGTACTTTTAATTTTTGACAGTAAAGAAGACGAAGAAAAATATTTGGTGCATCCTCTTCACAAAAAATTTGGGGCAGAAAACCATCATTTATGGTCGAAAGTAGTGGTTTATGATTCAGCGGATATTTATACGCAGTAGTTAATGTCAAATTGACACAATCGGCAATATATGTAATATTACCCTTGTTTTTTTGCAATTTTTTGGAGGAACAATATAAAAGTATTAGCTTTAATGGAAATTTCTCCTTTCATTTTTTGTTAAAAATAACCCTAAAACACTCGTTTCAATGACCACACAATCCAATCAGAAGTCCCATCTTTATACACTAATGACAGTTTGGTTCTTTTGGAGTTTCGTTGCTGCCTCAAACGGTATTTTAATTCCGCTTTTCAAAGAAAAGTTCGGACTTGAACAATGGCAGGCACAATTAGTAGATTTTGCTTTTTATATTGCCTATACAGTAGGTTCAATTTTGTACTTTATCGTTTCGAGCGTCATCAAAAGCGATATTTTGAATAGAATTGGCTATAAAAATGGAATTGTTTACGGTTTGATTATCTCGGCTTTAGGAACATTGTTGTTTTACCCTGCTGCCGAAATGAAATCTTTTCCATTGTTGCTTTCAGCTTTGTTTATTGTAGGTTTGGGTTTCTCATTACAGCAAACTTCTACACAGCCATTCATGATTGCCCTTGGACCACCAGAAACGGGTTCACACCGAATCAACTTGGGGGGTGCAGTAAATAACTTAGGGGGAACAATTGGCCCAGTAATCATCAGCTTTGCTATTTTTGGTTCTATCGCTGCAGATGCTGCTAAAAACGCTACTATCGAATCAGTAAAATTGCCATACTTAATCTTAGGAGCTTTGTTCGTATTATTGGCTATTTTCTTTAAAGTATCAAAACTACCAAGAATTACCAACGACGAAGAAGTAGAAATCGGTACGGGCGTATTGAAGTACCCACAATTAGTATTGGGTATGATTGCGATTTTTATGTACGTTGGTGTTGAAGTAACCATCGGAAGTAACTTGGGTGAATATTTAAAAGTAACACAAGGTCTCGACTCTTCACAGATTTCACATTACGTTTCGATGTTCTGGGGAAGTATGATGATTGGTCGTTGGACGGCTTCAATCAGTAACTTTGAAGTATCGCCAACTACTAAAAAATTATTAACTGTATTAGTACCTTTCGTAGCTTTTGCCATTGTATTAGGCGTAAATGCTTTACACGGAAGCGATATGAGTGATTTATACTCTTATGCAATCTGTGTAATTATTATGATTGGTGCATTCTTCTATTGCGATGAAAAACCTGTAAGAACACTTTTAGTATTCTCTGGCTTAGGGGCAGTAGCGATGTTAATCGGCGTTTTGGCAAGTGGTACTGTTACGCTTTTTGCCTTTATCAGTGGTGGTTTGTTTTGCTCGGTATTGTGGCCATGTATTTTCTCTTTAGGAACGGCAGGCTTAGGAAAATATACCAACCAAGGTTCGGCATATATGATTATGATGATTTGCGGTGGTGCAGTAATGCCTGTTTTACAAGGAATTGCAGCTGATACTATCGGTATCAAACAATCATATTTTGTACCGATTATCTGTTTTGCCTACTTGGTATTCTTCGGAATTCGTGTTCAAGGCGTTTTGAAAAAACAAGGACTTGACTTCGACAACGCTGTTGTAAAAGGCGGTAAAGGAGGACACTAAAAAATGATGTGTTTTGAGTGTTGAATTTTGAGTAAGTATTTGTCCTTGCGGTGTAAAATTTGACATAAAACATTCTGATTCACTTCGCAAAATCATTTTGCATGAAATTACATTTTCAAAAAATAGGAAATGGACAAAAAATCCTGCTCGCCTTTCATGGTATTGGGCAGGATTTTTTGTGTTTCAAAACTTTCGCTGAAACATTTGCCGATACTTATACAACTTACTGTTTTGATTTACCTTTTCACGGAAAAAGTCAATTTCCAGCAAATGAAGTCATTACAAAAAATACTTGGAAAGATTTTTTAAGCAACTTTTTAGAAGAAAATCAGATAAGTAATTTTTCGATTATAGGCTTTAGCATGGGTGGAAGATTTGCTTTGGCTACTTTAGAAGCTTTCTCCACACAAATTGATAAATTAATCTTGATTGCTCCTGATGGCATTTCCGAACATCCACTTTATCAAATGGCTACTCGTTTCAAACTGAGTCGTTTGATTTTCAAAACCTTAATTTTTCATCATCAATACTTTCTTTTGGTGGCTACTTTACTTGCAAAACTGAGACTTGTGCCACAAAAAGCCATTCGATTTGCTTTGAAAATGTTAGATTCTACCGAAAAACAACAACAAGTATATTATTCGTGGCTTGGTTTTCGTGAATTAAACTTTAAGATGAGTTATATTGCCGAACTTATTCTTCAAGAAAAAATTGAAGTATTTATTTTCGTAGGAAAATACGACGCAATTTTACCGCCAAAGCAAATTTTACCACTCTCAAAAAAACTTTCAGATGTACGTTTAGTTATTTTAGAAACAGGACATACAAAGTTGGTAGAAAAATCTATCTCTTATCTAATACAAGAAATCTGACAGCCAGCCGACTATTTCAAAACATTTATTGTTTCTATTTCGTATATTATTTTACATTACGCATCAACAACCAAACGGGCTATCCACTTCTTTTTATGAGTTTTATCACTTCCATTGCTACGGCTGTTCCAGACAATTGTTTTCCACAAATGCAAATTGCTGAATTTATGGCTGATGCTTTACAAATGGACGATTATGACCAACGACGATTAAAAGCCCTGTATCGTTCTACCAAAATTGCACAACGATATTCTGTTTTATCTGACTACGGAAAACTGCCAGAAGCTTATACTTTTTATCCAAACACTGCTGATTTAGAGCCATTCCCAAGTGTTTCACAAAGAATGACGGCGTATAAAAAATACGCATTGCCTTTGTGCCTAAAAGCCATCGCAAAACTTTCTAATACCGAAAATATCACGCATATTATTACCGTCAGTTGTACAGGAATGTACGCTCCGGGGATTGATATTGAAATCATTGCAGCTTTGCAACTCAATACGCACATTCAGCGAACTGCCATTAATTTTATGGGGTGCTATGGAGCTTTCAATGGGCTAAAAATGGCTGATACCATTTGTAAAGCCGATGCACAAGCGAAAGTACTTTTGGTATGTGTGGAACTTTGTACGCTTCATTTTCAGAAAAAAATGGACGAAGATTTTCTTTTATCAAATGCCCTTTTTGCCGACGGTGCAGCGGCCGTTTTGGTAGAAGCACAAGCAAATGAAAACACAAAAGCTTTGGCTTTAAAATCATTTTTTTGTGATTTGTACTTTGAAGGGAAACAAGATATGGCTTGGCAAGTAGGCGATTTAGGATTTGAAATGACCCTTACGTCATACATTCCGAAACTGGTAAAAGCTGGCATAAAAGCCTTGATTGATAAATTACTTCAAAATGCAGGATTGAATGCCCATGAGATTTCTTTGTACGCCATGCACCCAGGCGGAAAAGCGATTTTGGAGGCGATAGAAAAAGCTTTGGAAATTTCAGAAGAAGAAAATAAGTATGCTTATTCCGTCTTGAAAAATTACGGAAATATGTCGTCGTGTACGGTACTTTTTGTTTTAGAAGAAATTTTAAAGGACTCCAAAAATCAGAAAGGACAAAATATTTTGAGCTGTGCTTTTGGCCCGGGACTTACTTTAGAATCAATGGTTTTAGCCATTGTTTAAAGGCTTAGAAATCATGTTTGATAGAAAACATAATGCCACTACTGTATAAATTCACTTTTCCTCTTCCAACTTCCGTCAATGGCGTTTTCAGATAAGGTTCTACTTGAATACTCAACCCTTTGCCAATACGTTTTTCAAAACCAAAAGAAAGATTCAAAGTACTAAAATAGTAGTCGTTATCTCGTTTCCAAGTTAAATAGGTTGGTAAGCCTGTCGGTATTGTTGGAGTATCGTAATAATATTCGTAGGTTTCTTTGAGCATTAAGTACGAAGATACACCGCTACTTACAAACCAAGTTTGATTAGGTTTTTGGAAAACATTGAATCTAACATTCAAAGGAAGGTCTATCATTTTACAAGTTCCTTCAACATTATTAGGTTTAATTGGACGAGTTGTCCAGTTTTTAGCCCAAGCGTGATAGTTGTCTATACTTGTATCATAATTTTTTGAAGCATAAATAGCTCCAGCTTGGACAACAAATCTCTTACTTATTTTGTATTCTAACAAAATACCCGCAGATTTACCGATAGCAAATGAACTAAAGTTTTCAACGGCATTAGCATCAGGAGCAAAAGCTAAACGTATGCCCAAATTAGACCATTTAGATTTTTTGGCATTGGCTACAACTGGTTTTGCCAATACTTCTTCTGAAGCAATTGGGAAATTTGGCAATTGAGGTTTTAACTGTACAGCTAATGGTTTAAGGTCTTTTTTGTTCAAACGATTAATTTGGCTTGATTCTGGTTTTTGACTAAGCAAATCATTGTTTGTAATGATATTTTGTGGCGTGTTAGTGTTCGATTGAATGACACTTCCATCTCCTTTATCAAGTTTGGCAAATGTCTTTGGTATTACAAGGTTTTTAGACTGAGTTTTCGCAGCAATTACACCTTTACTTTTCGCAATCTTATAGTTAATCGCTTCATTTTCAGTAAGTAATTTATTATTCAACGATGCTAAATCAGTTTTTTCAACTGTTTTAGCATCGCCTACTGTTTGTTTTTCTTGGGCGGATTGTACTGAACGAGGGCTTACTTTACCTTCATTGTTGATAACAGGCTTACTTTTTTCAGCTTGTTGTGATATAGAAATAGTAGAAGAATTTTTCTTCTGGCTTTCAAAGCTAACTCCGTTGGTTTTCACTGCACGATACACTAATCCAGCCCCGCTAAACACAAACAAAAGCAGTAATAACCATTTAGCACGCTTAAGAAAAACAGAACGTTTTACTTGAGGCTGGTTATTCATTTTTTGATTGAGTTTATCGAATGATGATTGCTCAAACGGAATCTCTACCTTATCAGAGGCATCTCTGAAAAGGTCATCCAGTTCATCATCGGATATATCCCACCACTTATCTGACATTTTTTTTAAGATTCAAAAACTAAACCTTGTTAGGTTTATTAATAATTAATTTGAGTTATCAAAAATTTTAATCTTTGTGCGATAGGCTGTAAGCATTAAGTAAAAAAGTATTTATTGCATACAGCTTAAACCTAAAGCGGGTAAAGATGATTTTAATTTTTATCCCTTTATTAAAAACATTGGTGTAACAACAGCTCCAAGATGGCGGCTCGGAAGCTGTTGTAAAAAACAATGAAAATTATTTTAACGCTTATTACTGAGCATCTCTCTTAAATTCACTCTGGCTCTTGCCAAATTCGATTTTGATGCACTTACCGAAACACCCAACATCTTGGCAATTTCTTCATGCGAGTAACCATCAATGACAAACAAATTGAAAACAGTACGATAAGTTGGCGACAAACGCTGAATCATTTCTAACAATTCTTCATAAGCAAGATTTGCTGAAGCATCATCACTCCTATCACTTATATTCTCGGCAAATTCAATATCATCTTGGTCATAATGTTTATGATTTTGTCGATAATAATCCAGTGCTGTATTGACCATTATTCGCCTCAACCAATTCTTAAAAGATTTGGTTAAGTCAATTTTATCAGCATTTTTAAAAATCTTAATAAAGCCATCATTAACGATTTCAATTGCTTCGTCACGAGTACGAGTATAACGCAAACACACACTCATAGCATAGCCGTAGAATTGCTTATAGAGCAATTCTTGACTTTTGGCGTCTCCTGAGCGACATCCTTCAAGCACGCTTTCAAGGCTATTTTTTGAATCTTTAATAATGGGCATCGGTAATACTTTTCAACGACAATACGGCATTCGCCCAAAAAGGTTGCGTTGAAAGTGGTGAAACAATAAAATATATTAAAAAATAAGCATTAAAAACTTATTTTATTACAATATACACTTCTCAAACTCAATTTCGCAGAAATTATCGTCGGGAAATATCTTCAAATCTATTCGATAAACCCCAATGTTGATTTATCTAAATCAATTTTTTTTAATAACTTTGTTTAATTATCCCCCCTAAAACACATGACTATTCACAGAGAAAGTAAAGGTACGATTTTAGTTTCAACCATTTTTTTAATCATTTTAAATAGTGCTGTTGCTTATTTTTTTGAAGAAAATGAAATCTTACGTAAGATTGTTATCGCTTTTAGCGTAGTCTTCGCATTTATCATTTTACAATTTTTTCGTGTACCTGTGCGTACCACTCCTAAAAATCCAAAGCACATCATTGCTCCTGCTGATGGGAAAGTAGTTGTTATTGAGGAAGTTGTTGAAACTGAATACTTCAAAGAGCCACGTCGTCAGGTTTCAATTTTTATGTCACCAATCAATGTGCATATTAATTTTAATCCAATCTCTGGTATTGTATCGTACTTCAAGTATCATCCCGGCAAATACTTAGTAGCTTGGCATCCGAAATCAAGTACTGATAATGAAAGAACCACCGTTGTAGTAAAACACGCTAATGGAACAGAAGTATTATTCCGCCAAATTGCTGGAGCATTAGCTCGTAGAATTTGTTGGTATGTGAAAGAAGGACAAAGCGTAGAACAAGGTTCTGAATTTGGTTTTATCAAATTTGGGTCAAGAATTGATATTTATTTGCCTTTAGATGCAAAGATTTTAGTGAACTTAGAAGATAGACCCGTAGGCGGCGAAACAGTAATTGCCGAACTTGCGTAAATACTTTTACAAAGTACTCTTCAAAGAGGGTAAATTAAATGAAAAGTTTAATTTACCCTCTTTTTGCATATAGCCTATTTACGTAGGTAGTTGTTGCTTTAATTCTTAAATTTGTCCTTCTTTTTATTACTTTCTTTCAAAACTTATGTTTAATCGACTCTTTTTTATTGTTGCTATTGCCTTGCTGATATGGAATTGTGCTGGCTCAAACTCTGAACAAGCTGAAAAGTACGTTCCGCCTGTACCTTCTAATAAAAGTGGAGCAGAGTTGGCTCAAACTTACTGTGGAAGTTGCCATGAATTTCCCAAGCCCGAACTTTTAGACAAAAAAACATGGGAAAGAGGCGTTTTGCCAAAAATGGCTTATCGATTAGGCGTTGGTGCAGACCCTTTTCAAGTATATGCAGGCATGGAACCTGAAGAGCTACAAATCCTAAGCGTAGCAGGCGTTTATCCAGAAAAACCCGTGATTGTACAAGAAGATTGGACGAAAATTGTTCAATACTATCTTGAAAACGCTCCAGAAAAACCACTTCCTCAAGCTAAAAAGGGAAAAGTAAACTTAGGTTTAACGAATTTTTCTGTAAAAAAACTACAAGGTATCGCCAATAAAATTCCGTCGGTTACTTTGGTGAAATTCAATCCAGCTCAAAAAAATATCTACGTGGCTTGGCGTGGGCAACAAAACTTTTTGAAACAGTATGATTTAAATCTAACACAAAAAGACTCTTTGGCTGTACCAAGTCCTTTGTCTGATATTGACATTAAAGCCAATCAACTAAGAGTATTGGCGATGGGACTCATGGATCCCAACGACCAAAGTAAAGGACAACTTTTATCTATCAATCCGCAAAAACAATTCAATCCGATTTTATCATCTTTACAAAGACCAGTTCAGGCTTCGTTCGGAGATTTGAATCAAGATGGAAAAGAAGACATCGTTCTCTGTAATTTCGGACATGAACTGGGCAAATTGGTTTGGTACGAAGGCGACGCAAATATTGAACACGTGTTAAAACAATTGCCCGGAGCAAGAAATACTTTTATCAAAGACATGAATGGTGATAATCGCCCCGACATTGTGGTATTGATGACACAAGCCAGAGAAGGCGTATTTGTCTTTTATAATCAAGGAAATGGCAATTTTGATGAAAAACAAGTACTTAGTTTTCCATCAGTTTATGGTTCGAGCTATATGGAATTGGTGGATTTCAATAAAGATGGCTTTATGGATATACTCTATACCAATGGCGACAATGCCGATTTGTCTATTTCTCTCAAGAGTTATCACGGCATCAGAATCTTTTTGAATGATAAAAAAGGGAATTTCAAGCAAAGTTATTTTTATCCGATGTTTGGTGCGTCAAAAGCAATGGCGGCGGATTTTGATTTAGATGGAGATTTGGACATTGCCGCCATTTCGTACTTTATAGACTCTAATCAGAAACCAAATGAAGGATTTTTATTGCTTGATAATCAAGGAAATAACACCTTTAACGTATCGACCATCGAAGAAGCCAAACAAGGAAAATGGATGGTAATGGATGTGGCGGACATGGATGCCGACGGAGATGCGGATATAATTTTAGGTTCATTTTTAAGAAGAGGAATGGCAGATTTACAAGATTTAAACATGGGCAAAACACTTCCGCCTTCGGCAATTATTTTGGAGAATAAGAAAAAATAGATTCTAAAAATACTTTGTTTACTAACCGAACAATCGTTTATTTGTATTAGAAAAGTGAACACCACATGAAAGAGCAGATGATACAAGTACTTGAGGAATCAAAAGCAAACCTCAAGATGCGTTTAGAAGAAGAATTTGATAAACTTTCAGATGACGAAATCAATGAATATTTAGATGCAATTCTGAAAATTAACGAAATCATTGAAGAACTTAACAGCTAAAAAAGAATGATAATTCTTAATTAAAATGATGGTAGCAACACAAAACAATAAAACTGATGAGCTTCTGAATCAGACTAAAGTACTTATAGAAAGTGCCAAGAATTTTATACATTCTGAGGGAAGAGTAATAGAGCTAAGTGACTGGCTTACGATTAAAAATTATTGCAAAAAGTATAATATTGCAGAAGAATCTTTAGTAACAAATTGGATTCGTAGAGGCATTATACCCGAAAATGATATTCGTGTTTTTCCTGAATTTAATAATATTAGATTAATCAGAGATAAAACGTATAAATAGATTTCGGTATATTTTCAGTTATGAACCAAAACAATAAAACCTCTAACAACTCAATTGTTAGAGGTTTTATTGTAAAATTTGTAGCCTCGGAAGGAATCGAACCTTCATCTTAGGTACCGGAAACCTACATTCTATCCATTGAACTACGAAGCCATGTTTTCTGAGATGTGGGCAAAATTACGAAAACTTATCCAACTGCTTTACCAAAACCTCAAAATCTTTAGGATAGGGAGCTTCTACTTTTATTACTTCTCCATCTAAAAGCTTGAAAGTAAGTGAGCGAGAGTGAAGAGCAACTCTTTTCATCAAAGGCAATTCGTCGGTATCTTTTTTCAGATTGAATTTTCTTTTTAAATCAGACAAGTAAATGTATTCGCCACCATAAGTCGGATCGCAAACAATAGGAGCTTTCAAGCATACCAAGTGAATCCTGATTTGGTGCATTCTACCCGTGATAGGCATACATTCTACTAAGGTATGGTTACGATATACTTTGATAGAATTGAATATTGTTTCAGCCTCTTTTCCTTTCTGACGGTCAATCATTACTTGCGTTCCGTCTCTTTTCTGAGCGATAGGCAAATAAACAGAAATCATTTCAAAATCATGAGCACCATTTACGACAGCATGATAGCGTTTTTCTACTTGACGGTGTTCAAATTGCATGGCTAAATGACGGTACGCCGCAGGATTTTTGGCAATTGCCAAAGCACCAGAAGTTTCTTTATCCAAACGGTGAGCCAACTGAGCGTCGTCTGAGTACTCTTTTGCCAATCGCAAAATACTCTGCGAATTATCAGCCTGACGCTCGTCTAATGAAGCAATGTATGGAGGTTTGTTGATAATAATATAATCTTCGTTCTCAAATATAATTAAGTCCTTGAAATTCAGTCGCATGGTAATCTTTTTGTATTTAAGCCTGCAATTTACCAAAATAGTTTCACATTCGCCTATTCATTTTGTTGCTCGATTACCTTGATGAGTTGAAGCAAAGTAGCCTGTCGAGCTAAATCCGCCTCTGGAAACTGAATATCTAATTCCTTGATATGATGTAAAATAATACTGCTAACGATGAGTCGCATATTCTTTTTATCATCTGCTGGCACAACATACCAAGGAGCGTGTTTGGCGGCAGTTTGGTTTACCATTTCTTCATAAGCCGCTTGATATTCGTTCCAAAACTCACGCTCTTTCACGTCGCCTTCTTCAAATTTCCAGTTTTTAGTTGGGTCTTTGATACGTTCAATCAAGCGTTCAGCCTGTACTTTTTTAGACACATTTAAGTAAAATTTCAACACTACTGTACCATTTCTGTTCAAGTATTTTTCATAATTCCGAATATCTTCATAGCGTTGTTCCCATACTTTATCTAAATCTTTCGTAAATTCTTTGGGTATTTTTTGTGAATTTTTCAACAATTCAGGATGAACCTTTACCACCAATAATTCTTCATAATACGAGCGATTATGAAAAACCATTTTTCCTCTTTCTGGCATTTTCAAGACATTTCGCCACATAAAATCATGGTCCAATTCTTCCTGAGTTGGTCTTTTAAAACTATGTACAGAAATACCCGCAGGATTAATTCCCGAAAGTACCGCACGAACCGTTCCATCCTTCCCTGCCGCATCCGAAGCTTGAATAATCATTAACATTGCATAACGACTATCGGCATACATCATACTTTGGCGTTTATCAATTTTATCTTTAATCTCCGCCATCATCAGCTCATACTCCTCCGCAGATTCATAATAATCCTTAATTTTTGTAGGCGAGTTTTTGATTTTAAACTTCTTTTCACCGTTGTACTCAAAGTCTTTGATGTCTATTTTCATGATTGTTTTTTTGGGGGGTTTGGGACAATAAGTTGATTTCACCACTTTGACTAATCTTAAAGCAAACGTCCTTAGCTTGAATGGCAGCTCTTTTTTTACTAAAAATATCTAAAAGTTGACTTGTATGAATTGTACTACTGGATAGTATTTCTCCTTCTTGTGTAGTCAGTACCTGAAAACCTTTGGAAGTAAAATACTTCAATGTTTCCTTGGAAGGATGTTGATACGAATTTTCACCTACTGAAATGACGATTTTACTACCATTACTTGGTATGAATTGTTTCCAAAAAGCTTTACTGTGATTTCCTTTAGCTCCATGATGAGGGCTTTGAGCTAAAAATAATTGTTGACTTGCAAACTCCGTAGGATTATTTTTCCAACGATTTAATACTTTCTTTTCAACATCAGAAGTCAATAAAATTTGCCATTCAGAGGTGTATATTTTCAGAAAAGTTGACAGCCAATTAGCATTGGCATTACTATGAATATTTTCTTCATTACTTGTTACATTGATATTCGAAATATATGAATCGAATTCTAATGTAGTGGGAGCAAGAATTTTGAGATAAATATCAGTGTTCAAGGCTAAATCCCTTGTCATGTCGTCAATATAGCCTTGTTGTAGAATAATCTTATCCACTTTCCATAATTGCCGAACGTTTTTGAATAAAGTGGCTAATTCTCTTTGTGCAATAAAGGTTTTGTTAGCTGCTTTTAAATAGTCAGGAGTTTGCTGAGAGGTATGCAAAAATTTATGAATAATGATACGATGGGCAAGACAATAATCCAATAATTGATTAAAGCCCGAAAAATGGTCATAGTGAGGATGTGAAAGTATGATAAAATCAATTTCTTGATAATTTGAAGCTTTGATATGGTCAAGAATTGGGTTTTGATGATTGAATAAATTGCAATCAATAATTCCGACTTTTGTTTTCTGATTATCTTCCCACTCTATGATAATTGAATCTCCTTGTCCAACATTTTTAAAAGTTACAGATAACATCTAATAGGGTATTATTTTACTGAAAGTGTATATTTTCAAAATCTTCTAAATCGTCGAAGAGCTTAGATGTATCAAACAAAGCTTCCAAAGACGAATCGTTTAAATCACTGATTTCTATATGGATATTATTTGGTAATTGGTAGATGTTCAAATTAAATATTGAACCTTCTTTTAATCCTTTATACTTTTCGAAAAGGATAATAGGAAATTCTCTAAGCTCATAAATTTCATTGCTTTTATCAATCAAACATTCCATAACAAATTTTTGCTGATTGATTTCTACAATTTTTGAAGGAACAATCGTTGCAATACTTTTTTGATTGACACCCGAGTTATTTTTAAAATTAGATATTGAACTTTTAGAAACAGTAAAAGGCTTTCTTTTCCGCCCTTTGAAAATACTTGGTTTAGCAATAAAGTTGAGGTCTGGCAAATCATTTCTTGAAATTACTCTTTCAGTAACTTCAATAGAAGTTTTGGAGAGATTGTCTCCATGAGAATAATGGCGACCTTTTCCATTTGCCCTTTTATCTAAAACTCGTGAATTTCTCATTTGATTCTCAGATGATTATGTACATAAACATAACAAATCTTATTGAAAATTAAAACTGTTATTTATTTTAAAAATAGATGTCTGAAATAACAAGTTCTTGTTCGGCTGCGAAGACACAGCCGAACAAGAACAGCGAACACTTCTCCCTCAAACCAATTCATCTTTCAAAAACCTCGCTGTGTGGCTGCCTTTTACTTTGGCTACTTGTTCGGGTGTGCCTTCGGCGATGATTTGTCCACCTTTTTGACCACCTTCTGGACCAACGTCAATGATGTGGTCTGATACTTTTATTACATCTAAATTATGCTCAATAATCAATACAGTGTTGCCTTTATCCGCCAAACGGTCGAGTACTTCCAGTAATGCTTTAATATCTTGAAAGTGTAAACCTGTGGTAGGTTCATCCAAAATATACATGGTTTTGCCCGTATCTCTTTTTGAAAGTTCTTCGGCTAATTTTACTCTTTGTGCTTCGCCACCCGAAAGTGTTGTCGCTTGTTGACCAATTGTAATGTAGCCCAGACCTACTTCTTTTAACATTTGTACTTTTCGAGCAATTTTTGGCTGATTTTCAAAGTATTCTACGGCTTGTTCTACGGTCATGTCCAATACATCTGCGATAGATTTTCCTTTGAAACGTACTTCTAAAGTCTCACGATTGAAACGTTTTCCTTTACAGGTTTCGCAAGCTACGTGTACATCTGGCAAAAATTCCATTTCTATTTTCTTCATGCCTGCTCCTTCACAATCTTCGCAGCGACCGCCTTTTACGTTAAAACTAAAACGCCCAGCTTTGTAGCCTCTGATTTTTGACTCAGGCAATTCAGCAAAAAGTGTACGAATGTCCGTAAACATTCCTGTATAAGTAGCAGGATTTGAACGTGGCGTTCTACCAATTGGCGACTGGTCCACTTCTATTACTTTATCCAAATGCTCTAAACCTTCTACCGATTTATGAGGCATCGGCTCACGTTTTGCATTGAAAAAATGGCGATTCAAAATCGGGTACATGGTATCGTGAATCAACGAAGATTTCCCAGAACCACTTACACCCGTTACCGAAATCATTTTTCCAAGCGGTAATTTTAGCGTGACATTTTTTAAATTATTGCCTGTTGCTCCTTTGATTATCAAGAAATTACCATTGCCTTTTCTGCGTTGTTTGGGTACTCCTATCCCAATTTCTCCGCTCAAGAATTTAGCCGTTGTTGAATTATTCTTTAAAAATTCTTCAGGCGTTCCTTGTCCAACAATCGAACCACCATGACGACCCGCTCCTGGTCCAATATCAACTACATAATCAGAAGCCAACATCATGTCTTTGTCGTGTTCAACTACTAAAATTGAATTGCCCAAATCTCGTAAATCTTTCAAGGCTTGAATCAATTTTACATTGTCTCGCTGATGCAAACCAATACTTGGCTCATCCATGATGTACAAAACGTTGGTCAATTGCGTACCGATTTGCGTTGCCAAACGAATACGCTGTGCTTCGCCACCCGATAATGTTCTTAGTGAACGATTGAGCGTTAAGTACTCCAATCCAATGCCTGTTAAGAAACCAATTCTTTTTCTGATTTCTTTCAAAATCTCTTTGGCAATTACATTTTGGCGTTCGTTCATGCGGTCTTCTAAACCTACAAACCACTCCGCCAATTCAGCGATGTCCAATTCTGCTAATTGGGCAATATTTTTTTTATCAATCTTAAAATGAAGCGATTCTTTTTTCAAACGTAGCCCTTTACAATCTGGACAAGTATTCACGACCATAAAGTCTTTCAGCCACTCTTGAATTTTTTCTGAACCTGTTTCTTGCTGACGCTTCAAGAAAACAATAATGCCTTCGTACTTGGTATTCCAGTCTGTTCCTTCGTATTTTTTTGAAGGAACTGGCACGGGTTCATCTGTGCCATACAACATAATTTTGATGGCTTCTTCTGGAAACTTTTCTAAGGGAGTCGTCAGATTTACTTTGTATGGTTTCAGTAATACTTCTAATTGCTTGAAAATCCACATATCACGGTACTCGCCCAAAGGTGCAATTGCTCCTTTGCTGATACTGAGTGTTTTATCTGGCAAAATAGATTCTTCGGTAATTTCTTCTACTTTCCCCAAGCCCTGACAAGTAGAACACCAGCCATAAGGCGAGTTAAACGAGAAATTATTCGGCGAAGGTTCGTCGTAAGAAATACCCGAAATTGGGTCCATCAAGTACTTTGAAAAATTTCGTACTTCTCCTTTTTCATCACGAGTCATCATCAAACCTTTTCCTTGATTCAAGGCAGTTTGAACGGATTGCGACAAACGAAAACGTTCTTCTGTTTTTACGATAATTCTATCAACAACAATTTCAATATCGTGAATTTTGAAACGGTCGAGTTGCATTTTTGGCTGAATGTCCATCACTACGCCATCCACTCTTACTTTGGTATAACCCAATTTGGCAATTTGTACGAAGAGTTCACGGTAATGACCTTTTCTACCCTTTACGACTGGAGCGAGCAAAATCAATTTCTGATTTTGATAATCTTGCAAGATTACTTCAATGATTTGGTCGATAGACTGCTTAATCATTCTTTCGCCCGTTACGTAGCTAAAAGCCTCCGCCGCACGAGCAAACAATAAACGCATGAAATCGTAAATTTCCGTAACCGTACCAACCGTAGAGCGAGGGTTTTTAGAAGTAGTTTTTTGTTCAATAGAAATTACGGGCGAAAGTCCATTGATTTTATCCACATCGGGGCGTTCCATATTACCCAAAAAGCTACGAGCATAAGCCGAAAAGCTTTCCATATAACGACGCTGCCCTTCGGCATAAATGGTATCAAAAGCCAAAGAAGACTTTCCAGAGCCAGAAATTCCAGTGAAGACTACAAGTTTATTGCGAGGAATGGTTAAATCAATATTTTTAAGGTTATGTTCTCTTGCACCGAGAATCTCAATTTGTTCGTAACCTGTAATATCAGAATGTTTGTTGTCGGGCATAATTGTTGAAAATCGTGATATAAATTTAACACGGAATACAAGAGTAAAGTTACCAAAAAAGCCCATGTTTTTGGCATGGGCTGAGTGTTGTTATTTTCCTTTGATTTAAAACTAATCAATGTGTTGTCTTTTAGACCAAAATTCAATCCGCTGATTTTTAGGTACAGTCGGTAGTCTTGTATTCAACTGGTATAACTGATTTAGTTTATCAATTGCATCCTCAAAAGTAATTTTGTTTTGAAGAAGTAATATATCGAAAACAAATAAGATACCTTTTACTTCTACTCCATTTAAACTTGATTGTCGCCTAAGTTTTCCGTCTCCAGTGAGAAGAATACCATTCAATTTTTCTGCAAAATACCAAACCGAGCAGTCTTCAAAACTTAAACCAGATGTTCGAGCTTGAATATCCATTATTTGTAATAAATCATCCTCAAAAGATTCTAAAATTTCAAATTTTCCATCATTTATAAATATAGAAAAGACTAATTTCTGTTCTTCAAATAGCTCTTCAAAAACAAAGTCGGTAGTCTTTAAAGCTAAATTTTCTAATTGAAAAAATACATCAATAAGTTCTAAGCGTATCAAATCTATTAAAATATTGGTATCACTAATGATTAACTTCATTTTTGTAGAATTATTAGATTAATGACCGCTCTTTGATTACGTTGATATTTACATTCAATAATGATGATGCTTTGCTTGAACTTATTAATTCCTGCGATAATGCTCTATATACTAATTGTTCAAAGCGATTAGAGTTTTCAGGAGTTTCAAACCTTTCTTTATAGACTTCTCTTTTGAGGTCGGGGCTAAAATTTATTTTTTTGTAAAACTCTGCCTGCCTACCTTCTGAAAAAACTCCTGCGTCAACTAACCGATAAACAATAGCTGAAATACTGATTCCATACTTTTTCTGTACTTCTATCAACTCTGTTAATGAGATATTATCTCTTTTTATTCCAAATTCTTTGATTACTGATTTCATTGGAAATAAAAACTCTGCTGCAAATCTATTACAATAAGCTTCAATGGTTTTTACATCACATTCTGGTAAATCAAGCAACAAATGACCTAATTCATGAAGAAGAGTAAACCGCTTTCTTTCTACATTAAAGTTTTTATTAATGACAATAACAGGAAATTTGTCATTTACAATAGTCGCTAAACCATCAAATAAGTTTTCCTCTTCATCTATTTCAAGCACTTTAATTTCATTATCTTCTAACAATTGAATAATGTTGTGAATTGGGTCTAAGCCTATTTGCCACACATTTCTCAATGCAAATACTACAGTTTCAACTTCTTCAAGACTATTGACTTGTTGAGATTTTAAAGGATTTACAAACGAGTAATCAATTTGAAGAATTTCTTCTGTTTCAATATAACTTTCTAATTTTAACTTTATTAATTCTTTGAGAGCATTTTGTTTTTTAACTGAAAACTTACTCTTTTTTCTAAAATTAATTGTTCCTAATTCAATTTTATTAGTACTGAAAAAATAATCGACTTTCACATTCAGTGACTTAGCCAACTTAATTAGTGACGAACTTGCTGGAATAGAATCCCCATTTTCGTATTTACTAATCATTTGTTTTGAAACTCCAATCATATCCGCCAAATCTTGTTGAGATAGAGCGTTTATCACTCTGGCATTCTTTATTTTTTGCGACACGATTTCTTTCATCTTTATAGCTTATTGGTTGACATTTTTTACAAATTTGCAAAAAATGTCAACCAATCTCAAAAGAACTGCATATTAATTTTCATTTATAGTTCTTTAATACATCAGTCTTTCTAAAGCAAAAATATTTAAGCTAAAGAACTGACAAACAAACAACTAAATTTAATAAAAAGATGTATATTCGTTATGTATAACCCAAAACGATATGAAAAAACTACTACTGCTGTTGATTTTTTTTCCTTTCTGCATTAATGCACAGATTCAAGTGGGTACTGGGTTTAGTTATGTTACTGAACATTTTTCGAGCGATGAACCCGATTATACAGGTTCGGGCTTTGATATTAGCCTTCGCCAATATGTTTCTGAACGCTTCAAAATTGTGGCAAGTACTGGCATAAACGATATGCGTGTATCCTTGGCGGTGAAATCAAGATTCGATTATAGCACGATAATATATGGCTATTACTTCAAAAGAGTTATTCCTGTTTCTTTTGGCGGGGAGTATTATTTGTGGAATAAAAAGTTTATTAAACCTTTTGTGGGTTTAGAAACGGGTGTGTACTTTACCCAATATGGCAGTAAAGTTGACCCAGACTATCTTCGCTATACCCCAAAAATGCCTTCTGGAAATAGTATAAATTGGGGATTTTCGCCAACTGTGGGGATACATTTTCAAGATAATGCCGATAGAATGGGACTGTTTGTGAAGTTGAAACAAACGGGTATCATCTATGGAAAAGATGGATTTTCGAGTATAATCGGATTAAGTGCTGGACTTACTTTTAAATTTGGCAAGAAAATCGGTTGGAAACCGCCTGTAATCGAAGTACCTGCTGAAATTCCTTATTATGAGAAAAAGGAATAACTATGCTTGAATATAATAATCAGTCAGTTCGTTGGGCTGAATTTTCAGTACATTCGCCAATACCAACAAAACAAGTGTACGTGAAGCTAACCACAGTGGAATATTGGCAACTTTTGCAAATTCTGGAAGTGTAATTTTCTTGTTTTCAGCAAGATATGTCAGTAATACTTTTTCTTTTTCTCCAAACCTAAATTGGATTCCTTCTTCGTTCTCTCGCCTCAAAATTTGTTTCATTTCTTTACTTGCCTGTACCGAACGGTCGGCAACTCTTACGTAAGCTTTTGGATTATCGTCGTTATCAAGCTTTACATAATGTGGTTTTTCCAAGCTCATCGGAATCGAAAAAATCAATACTTCTCTTTCGTCAGTAATGTTAATTCTTTCAATTTCATAAAGAATGGGCGGAAAACAGTTTCTTTCAATAGCCCTTACCAACATATATTCTTCTTCATCGGCAAATTTCAATCCGGGAATACTTTTATCGTCGCCCACACCGATTAACAAAATACCGCCTTTGGTATTGGCAAAAGCTACAATTTCACGAACGATTTTCTCTGGGTGATTTGCTTTCAGCTTAAACTCAAGTTGAATACTCTCACCTTGTCGAACAAGGCTCTTTAAATCCTTCAATTTCATTCCCGACACACGACTGTGGCTTTCAGTCTTCTCAAAATAGGATACAAGTCCCTGATTCATACTATTTTATGATTTAGGTATGCTTATAAACAAAAACGGATTGATTTAAAGATAATAGAATTATAAGAACAAATCCTTTTTAGTAAAAAAAATATTTTAATTACAATCTACTCAATTAATAGACTTAATATGATTTTTTTAATAGACTTTGCCTAACTTTGTAGTCCTAATTACTTAGCTACCAGTTAAAACGTGTTGGTGAATGATAAACTTGTACGAAAGACAAACTGTTTATCGTGTGTAATTGTTAAAGATGAAATTTTACCAGAATCCGCAAAGGATAAAATTCAGGATTGCTTATGTCAGATTTAAGTCAATTAAAACAAGCCTTAGAAGGTCTTTCACTTAAAGAAGGGCTTAGTTATATGGCTGAAAACTACGGGAATGTAGTTTTTTCTTCATCTTTTGGTCAGGAAGACCAAGTTATCACGGATGCCATTTTTAAGAATAATCTTAATATTAAAGTCTTTACACTTGATACTGGTCGTTTGTTTCAAGAAACTTACGAGTTGATGGATACTACCAAAAACAAGTACGGAAAAGAATTTGAAACCTACTTCCCGAATACAGCTAAAGTAGAAGCTTTAGTGAAAGAAAAAGGTTTTAACAGTTTTTACTTTTCTGTGGAAAACCGTAAAGAATGTTGTGGAATTCGTAAGATTGAACCTTTGAAAAGAGCTTTGGCTGGTGCTGAAATCTGGATTACTGGTTTGCGTGCTGAACAATCTGAAAACCGTTCGGACATGGAAATTGTAGAATGGGATGCCAACAACAATGTGATTAAATTCAATCCATTGATTCACTGGACTTACGAAGAAGTATTGGCTTATATCAAAGAAAACAGAGTACCCGACAGTCCTTTACACAGAAAAGGTTTTATTTCTATCGGTTGTGCCCCATGTACCAGAGCTATTCAAGAAGGCGAACATCCACGTGCTGGTCGTTGGTGGTGGGAAGCTTCACAAAAAGAATGTGGACTACATAGTTAGTGATGAGTTTTGAATTATGAATTATGAGTTAAGGCTGTACGAAGGATTATAAAAACTATTTCTTTCGGATTTCAGATGTCGGATTTCTGCTCAACAAAACGCATTTTAGGAAGTATTTTATCCAATTTCCGAAATCAGAAATCCCAAATCAGAAATTGCTTTAAAACTTTCGTACACAAATAATTTTGAGTCATCTGTCATTGTAGTTTTAATTCATATCTCACAGAATAAAGATATTCTTTACAGTAAAAGTAAAAATCTCATAGCTTAAAGCTCAAAGCTCACAGCTAATAATCAAAGAGTTAATAAATATTTAGAAATATGGTTGATAATTTAAAAAATCCGAGTTCTGAAGTTTCTGTTCCGAAATTCGGTTTTTTCCCTCGTGAGTTAGAAGACGAAGCAATCTATATTATGCGTGAGGTGGTTGCTCAGTTCGAGAAACCCGCATTGTTGTTTTCTGGTGGGAAAGATTCAATTACTTTGGTGCGTTTAGCCCAAAAAGCTTTTTACCCCGGAAAAATCCCTTTCCCATTACTCCACGTTGATACAGGACACAACTTCCCTGAAACCATTGAATTTCGTGATTGGTTAGCCAAAGAAACAGGTGCAGAACTAATTGTACGCTATGTACAAGATTCTATCAACCAAGGAAAAGTAAAAGAAGAATCTGGAAAATATGCTTCTCGTAATGCTTTACAAACCGTTACTTTATTAGATGCTATCGAAGAATTCAAATTCGATGCTTGTATCGGTGGAGCAAGACGTGATGAAGAGAAAGCTCGTGCAAAAGAACGTATTTTCTCAGTGCGTGATGATTTTGGTCAGTGGGATGCAAAACGCCAACGTCCAGAATTATTTGATATGTTGAATGGTCGTATTGCAATTGGCGAAAACGTAAGAGTATTCCCAATTTCAAACTGGACAGAATTAGACGTTTGGAATTATATCAAAGAAGAAGAAATGGCAATTCCTTCGATTTATTATTCACACAAACGCCAAGTAATCCAACGTGATGGTATGTTGTGGGCAGATTCTGAATACTTGAATAAAGATGCCGACGAAATTCCATTTGAAGCCACAGTACGTTTCCGTACAGTTGGAGATATGACTTGTACCGCTGCCGTAGCTTCTGAAGCAACAGAATTAGACGATATTATCGGCGAAATTCTTTCCGCAGAAATCTCAGAACGTGGTGCCAGAATCGACGACAAACGCTCGGAAGCAGCTATGGAAAAACGTAAGCAACAAGGATATTTCTAAGTGATGAGTTGTGAGTTTTGAGTAATGAGTAAAATAAATACTGATTTACAAAACAACTCCTCACTCAAAACTCGACATTCAACACTTAAATAAACTCAGCATTCAGCACTCAAAACTCTTCACTCAAAATGGGATATGATAATCTTAAAAATAGAACAAAATCGTTCGCTTTGAGAATTATCAAGCTTGTTGAAAGTTTACCTAATAAACCAACTGCACAAGTAATTGGAAAACAATTACTTCATTGTGGAACATCGGTAGGAGCAAATTACAGAGCATCTTGTAGAGCAAAATCACCCGCTGATTTTATAGCAAAGATTGCAATTGTTGTTGAGGAAACTAATGAATCATTATTTTGGATGGAATTATTAGTAGAATCTGGAATTGTGAAAGAAGAGTTATTAAAAGACCTTATGAAAGAGGCGGACGAATTGACCGCTATTTTTATCTCGTCAAGTAAAACGGCAAAAGAAAATAATAAGAAATAAAGTGAGAGGTAGAAGAGCATCAATATTGATGAAAATTTTACTCCTCACTCCGCACTCAAAACTCCTCACTCAGTAGATGGATATTTTAAGAATAGCAACAGCAGGTTCGGTGGATGATGGGAAAAGTACCCTCATCGGACGACTTTTATACGAAACTCAATCAATTACTCGTGATAAAATTGAAGCACTTGAGGCAGCTTCAAAACGTAAAGGTTTAGACTTTTTAGACCTTTCTTTATTAACGGATGGACTTATCGCCGAACGTGAACAGGGTATCACTATCGACGTTGCCAATATTTATTTCTCGACACCAAAACGTAAATACATCATCGCAGATACGCCCGGTCACTTTGAATATACTCGTAACATGGTTACGGGTGCTTCTAACGCAAAGGTGTCGATGATTTTAGTAGATGCTCGTAATGGTGTGTTGGAACAAACCTTCCGTCACTTCTTCATTTCATCAATGCTTCGTATTCCGAAAGTAATTGTATGTGTAAACAAAATGGACTTAGTGGCTTATTCGGAAGAACGTTTCAATGCTATCAAAGCTGATATTCAGAAATTAGCAGATAAAGTAGCTTTTGAAGGACAAGAAATTACGTTCATCCCAATGTCTTCTTTGTACGGACAAAACCTTTCGACGAAGTCAGATAAAATGCCTTGGTTTGAGGGCTTGCCTTTATTGGAAGAATTAGAAGAAACTAATTTCGACGAAATCAAAAAGCCAGCACGTTTCCCTGTACAGTTTGTAGTTCGTCCAAAAACAGAAGAATTCCACGATTACAGAGGTTATGCAGGTAAAATTGCCAGTGGTTCTTTCTCGGTGGGAGATGAAATTACAGTTTTACCAACAGGACAAAACTCCAAAATTGCTACGATTGAAAAATTCGGTACGCAATTAGCAAAAGCAGGAGCAAAAGAATCAGTAGTAATTACTTTAGAAACTGACGTTGATGTTTCTCGTGGTAATATGTTGGTGAAGTCAACTTCAACACTTGAACCATTGAAAGAAATCACTGCAAGGATTTGTTGGATGGATTCAAAACCATTGATTTCAGGCAAAACATATATTCTTCAACACGGCATTAATGATTCAAAAGCAAAAGTAGTTGCTTTGAATAATAAGATTGACGTAGTGAATCAAGACACAATTGTAGATGCAGTTTCTGAATTGAAATTGAACGAAATTGGAGAAATCGTATTAAAAACTGCGAAGCCAATTTTTGCAGATAAATACGAATATAACCCTGCAAATGGTGCCTTTATTTTAGTGGACGACCAAACAAACTCAACCGTTGGTGTTGGTTTTGTTTTGTAGGAATAACATATTACATTTGTTTATAAATCACTCTTTCAATGGTTTGGAAGAGTGATTATTGTTTACGATAAATCCTTTTGTGAGATGTTAAGAACAAGTATTACTCCAGAACAAAGAGATATTCTTTTATCTGTACCACAAGAATATGTAGGGAAGAAAATAGAAGTACTTATGTACGCTATTGAAGAAATCGTAGAAGAATTGCCCAGAAAAGTTACGATGGCTGATTTTTGGGGAAAACTTTCAGACGAATCTGCTCAAAAAATTCATGATAATGTTAAACAAATGCGTAGTGAATGGGAACAAGATATTTAATCTCAATCATTGACTTTGGTTATAGAAATAAAGATTTAATGATAATGAAAAAGCCCCAATCTCTTGGGGCTTTTTTTTATAGACTGTATAGTTTTCAGCATGATGGTAATACTCCTGATTAAAAATATTTATACCCAAGTTTAAATCTAAAACCAATTTTTAGTAATATAGGCTATATATAAGTAATTTTGTAAAAAAAACTCTGATGGCTGCCGCTGACCAAATAAAAACCTTAATAAAATCATTTGGAGACGAAGATGAAGCTCGTTTCTTTGCCACTGCTTTGCAAATAGCGGCTACTGAAGCTAAGCAAGGGCATACTACTTTTGCTCAAGAGCTAAAAAAGCTTATTGATTTAGCTAAGAAGGAAAGAACGCTAAATGTTATTCAACAGAAAGCAGTCCCTCTCAATCTACCCAAAAGAGAACTTCAAGAATTGATAGAGGTATTTCAGCCTAAAATTAATATGAATGATATGGTTTTAGATGAAAATATAAAGAATACGCTATCAAAAGTTATCAAGGAACAAGAAAAGTGGCAATTACTAAAAGCTCACAATTTAGAGCCTAAAAGAAAATTATTACTGACAGGTTCACCTGGAACGGGTAAAACAATGACAGCACAGGCAATTGCAGGAGAACTTGGCATAGCTGTTTATATAATTCGCCTTGATGGTCTAATGTCAAAATATTTAGGAGAATCAATAGCAAAGCTTAGATTGATTTTCGATGCAATGAATGACCATAGAGCAGTTTATCTATTTGATGAATTTGACTCTATTGGTTCTCAAAGAAATCAAGGTCAAGATATTGGAGAAATCAAAAGAGTTTTAAACTCCTTTTTAATTAATATTGAAAAAGACCAGAGTAATAGTATTATCATAGCTGCAACGAATCTACCAGAGTCATTAGATAAAGCTCTATTTAGAAGATTTGATGAAATCTTAGAATACCCTCTACCAGATGAAAAGCATATAATTGATATTATCAAGAAACATACAAGAGCTTATACTTTTTCCAGTAAAGTAAATTATACAGAGCTTGCTAAAATTGCAAAGGGTTTAAACTATTCAGAGATTGTAAGGATTTGTAAGGATACAATAAAAGAAATGATTCTTAATGACTCTTCTCTTCTCGAATTATCAACATTAAAAAGCTTATTAAATTCAAGAAATGCTGTAAATGAAAAAGAATAAGTCACACCTTAAAGTCAATGGGTATTACAGCGAAAGCCCCTACAAAACACCTCATAAAAGTCTTAATAATCCTCTGTTAATCGAAAGAGATAGGTGGTTTGGTAATTATTTGCTTGAAAAATTAGTGAAAGTAAAAGAGCATTACAATCTTCAACTACTTGAAAATACAAACTTTGCCAGAGATAACTCAGTCTATGTTGAGTTTACATCAGAATGGGGTACAAAATTAGATTTTGATAAATTTGATAAAGATGGGGTTAAAAAGAATAAAGTTTTATTCCAACTTTTAAAAATTGAAAATGAAGAGAGAAGAGTTGAAGGTAAAATAGAATTTAGGAGTACTGTATTAGTGGTTGTAAATGAACGAGGTATAACTGAGTTTATTCAAAAAATTAAAAACTTTTTAGACCCTCTTAAAGACACAGAGAAAGGTAAATTTAGTAATCAAGCTTTACTGAATAATATAAGTAATATAGAAATTGCAACGTTAAAATCTTTCTGGGCTGATTCTCCTGAAATTCCATTTCCTAATGAAAAAGAAAATATCTGGTGGGAGGTTTGGTTTAGGAAAACGGACAATTACAAAGATAAGTTAGCAGAAGTTTCTCAAAATTTAGAGGGGGTAGGATGTCAAATTGGAGTTTCTCAAATTGAGTTAGCTGAGTATGTTGTTAAATTAGTAAAAGGAAGTGCAAAGCAGCTTTCAAGTTCTCTATTACTGCTTGACAACTTAGCAGAACTTCGTAAACCACAAGAAATTGCAGATTTTATTTTAGATAAGAATGTTACCTATGGTGATAAAAAGGCATGGTTAGAAGATTTACAACAAAGAACTAACTGTAAATTTGATGAAAATAGCATATTAGTTTGTTTATTGGATTCAGGAGTAAATAATAAACATCCGTTAATAAATCCCTTTCTTCCTGATAGTCACTTATATACTTATAATTCTTCTTGGGGTACTGAAGATAGTCATCCTTTTGATGGACACGGAACAGGTGTAGCGGGACTTGCTCTATATGGAGATTTAACCGATGCTCTAAGCTCAAAAGATAAAATTGATATTTATCATGGGCTTGAATCATTTAAAATTTTGTTCCATAATAAGCCTAATGACCCTGAGTTATATGGTGCAATTATGGAGAGTGCTGTGGCAACTCCCTCGATAGATAGACCTACAAATCAAAGAATTTTTTGTTTAACAGTTACAGACCATAATTTCAGATTTAATGGTCGTCCTTCCTCTTGGTCATCTTCAATTGATAATTTATGTTTTGGGAAATATTCTGAACCTCAACTATTTATTATTAGTGGGGGTAATGTATATATTACAAAGCGAGAGGACTACCCAGCCTTAAATGAAACAGAATGTATTCACGATCCAGCACAAGCATATAATGCCTTAACGATTGGAACTTATACAAGAAAAGTAAAGATAGATATTTCAACAGGCTATAAACCTCTGGCAGAATATGGAGCTATGGCTCCAAGTAATTCCACATCTTTACTTTTTGATAAAAATTGGAGTATCAAACCAGATGTGGTATTTGAAGGAGGAAATTTAGTCTATGACTCCAATGGAGATGTAACAGGGTATAATAGCTTAGATGTTACTTCATTGAGCAAAGATTTTAATTATAAAAAATTTACAAATTTTGGTGATACAAGTGGAGCCGCAGGTATAGCTTCAAAAATGGTCGCTGAATTAAGGACAATATATCCTAATTATTGGGTCGAAACGATAAGAGGATTACTTGTTCATTCTGCTGATTGGACTCCACAAATGATAACTGGAAAAAGCAAGTTTGAAGTTTTAAGAACCGTAGGATACGGTGTTCCTAATCTTCAAAAAGCAATGTTCAGTGCTAATAACTCTTTAACACTTATTATAGAACGAGAAATACAACCTTATAAATTTGAACAATCAAAAGGACAATACAATGAATATCACCTTTTTAAACTTCCTTGGCCCAAAGAAGCATTAGAGTCATTAGAAGAAAAAAATGTTAAATTAACCGTTACATTATCGTACTATATAGAGCCTAATCCTGGGAGTAGAAGATTAGCAACGCATTATGCATATCATTCTCATCAATTAGATTTTGACATAAATAAGCGAAATGAAACCGAAGATGAATTCAAAATTCGTATTTCAAAACCTGAAAATGAAACAAAAGAAAATAGACCTGACAGAAAAGGGGTAGAATGGGAAATTGGAAAAAATAGTAATTCAAAGGGTTCTATCAGAAAAGATTTTATTACATCAACGGGCAGAGAAATGTCTAAAAGAAATATTTTGGCTGTTTTTCCTAAGAATGGATGGTATAAAAATTTGAAGAGACAGAAGAAATTTAATGAAAAAGTACGTTACAGTTTAATAGTTTCATTAGAAACAGAGGAAAAAGAAATAGATTTATACACTCCTGTATTCAATGAAATTGAACAGAAAGTATTAGTATGATAAGCGAAAAATACAGAGAATTCAGTACAACTAAAGGGAAGGTGTCTATATCTTCCTCAATCCATTTTTAATTTTCCTCTGAGCATTAATATTTTTAAAGAGCCTATTTTACTTATCGCTAAACACAATTATCATCGGTGAATGGTCGCTTAAATGCTTCCATTTTTCAAAAGGTTCTATGGTAACATTATTAAGTTTATCAACAAATTGCATGGAAGCAAAGCAATAATCTATGTGATATGGCTTTAGCGTATTGCGATGTAAGAAAAAAGTAGGTTGGGATTCTTTACCTTGTTCTTCTTTAGTAAAAGTATGATAAAGGCTCTCAATATTGACTGCTTTTAACTCCTTTACTACATCTGAATGATTCCACCATCTGTCCCATTCATCCCAAATAGTATTACTATTAAAATCTCCAGCGATGATAGTATTGGTTAGATGGCGTTTATTTATCTGTAAATATTTCCAGAACTGTCCGATATAACCAAAGTTTGGTGAATTATTTTGATGTGTCCAAACTGCAAGTAATTCAAATTGTTTATTTACAGAACAAGGAAGGAAGTATTTGACTTTGTGTCCGCTATAAATATCTGACCAATTTAGTCGCTGTAAATCAATATTTTGCTTTGCAAATACACCAATGCCTTTACTCTTAGTATCCCCAACCCATAAATAGTTTACAGCCCAATCTACGTATTTTTTATCTTTGGTTTCGGCAGGATTTTCACATTCTTGAACAATAATCAAATCAGCGTCGAAATCTAAAAGACTTTCAAACTTTTTTCTAAAAGCTCCATTACAGTTCCAAGTAATAATTTTCATTTTGTTTATAAAGTATTTTATTTCTTAATTCCCATAACTATTTCACAACTGTAAAAACATTTATAGTAGAACAAGCAAAATGGCTGCCCAAAAACAGACAGCCATCTTGCTTATTTATCAATAATATGAGAGGTACTTTCATTCCTACACCTGCTCTTCTGCGTTAATTTTTAGCCAAAGGAATGCTCCGATAATGACGACGATTCCTAAAAGAAGTACTGGAAAATTATAGCCAAAGTTGGTGGCTAAATAACCGAAACTTACAGTACTGCAATAAGCCGCCAATAAACCTGCCGAATTCATCGCTCCTGAAATTGAGCCGCTTCTTGTACCACCAATATCCATTGAAACCGCCCAAGCTACGGGTGCAGTAACGTCCATAAATGCCATTCCTACTGATAGTAAAATGATGGCTACGGTATTGTTGACAGTAAGTGCCGATACAATCAAAAATACGCCTGATACTCCTAAACCTACTATCGGGACAATTCTTCTTCCCCATTTCTTGCCATATTTTTTCACTAAAATATCACTCAAAAAACCGCCTAAAAAACAGCCGATGGTGGCTAATAAAAACGGAGCTGCACTAATGTATTTCAATTGGTCTTCACTTATTCCTCGGCCTTGTTGCAAGTATTTGGGTAGCCAACTTTGGAAAAAATATACTCCTGTGGCATAACAGGCATACATTGCCATGAGATACCATAAGTTTTTATTATTCAATAATTTAAAAATAGAAATATCTCCCGAATGACTGCTCAATTGCCTATTTTTTAAAATATCGGCAAGTTCATTTTCGGCAATATCTTTTGCTTCAGTTGGGTCTTCTTTATGCCAAAGTTGCCAGAAAATCACCCAAATCACTCCTACTCCACCCAACACGTAGAAAGAAGCTTGCCAACCAAATTTTTGCTGAATGGGTATTACTAAAAAGGGCGTAAGTCCCGCTCCAATGCGTGATGCCCCCCAAATAATGGCTTGAGCTTGTCCACGTTCGTTGGCAGGAAACCACTTGGCAACGGTAATTGCCATGTTGGGATACGCTCCTGCTTCGCCGATACCAAATAAAAAACGAATGACCAATAAGGATACAAAACCCGTAGCAAAACCTGTAAGAATGGTAAAAAATGACCACCAAAGTACTACTCTAATCAGCACCGACTTTGCTCCCATTTTATCGCCAAGCAAGCCCGTCGGTATTTCAAAAAGAGCGTAAGCTAAAGTGAATGAACCCAAAATCCAACCCCATTGAACGGCTGATAAGTCTAATTCTTTCGTAATCCGTTCGCCTGCGGTGGAAAAGGCGATTCGGTCAAGAAAGGTAATTATCGAAAGAATAGCAAGTACCAATAGTACTTGATGACGTTTTTTCATAGTAAGTGGTTAAGTAGTGATTAGTAAAAAGTGATTGGTTATTAGTATTTTAGGCATTTAATAATCAGCTATTTACATAAATAAAAGACATGCTTAAATGTGTTTACCTAATAGTATTTTAATTTTCATCTATTTCTTCATTTTTCTTTTTTACTTGTTTGGGAGCTTCATAAATAAGCTTGCCTTGTGCGTCTCTTTCCTGTAAAACAACAGGTTCAAAAATATCAAATTTATCTTTGGCATAAAGTGTTTCTTTTTTCAAACGCCCCATCGAACCAAATTGATGATACTCTCGCCAACGTCCTACTTTTACGCTATCATCAAATTTACCTTCTTCTTTCAGTTGTCCGCCTTCGTAAAAGGAGCGATAATCGCCCGTTACTTTATTGAATCTTACAGGAATAACTTCTTTTATTTTAGTTTCGGCTTTATCGTAATAACTAATTCTTGCATCGGCTAAAAAACCTTTTTTATATTTTTCCTTACTTTGCAATATGTACTGTTGGTTGTAGGTTTCCCAACGTCCGTCTTTTACGCCCACATAAAAAAAGCCTTCTTCTATCAGTTCATCATTGACATATTTTTTATAAGGCCCGTGACAAACTTCTCCGTAATCTTTATCTTTCCGAGGTACGTTTGTGATTTTCCTAAGTTTAGGGTCGTACCACCAAATTTCTTTGGCATAAATACTCGGTTCGGCTTCGTCTGGATTCCGCAAAACGTGAATTTCTTCAAAAGTCAGCCTTGTTCCCGAACCATATTCCCCGATACGCAATTCAAACTTTATGCCCTCGTATTCATCTTTGGGCTTTTTCTTGCCTTTATTTTTCTTTTTTGATTTATTAATTTTCAATCCTAAATCAGCCGCCAAATCTCCCGCATCAGTTCCCAGTCGTTTGAATTCATCTTGGTTTTCTTTGATGTTTTTTTTCGCATTTTTCAAATTATCTAATAAATCCGACTGTATTAAACCGCCTAAAATTCCGCCTTTTTTCTTTGCAGAAGTATCTGTTTGCGGTTTGGCGTTCGTCTTAAAATCCTCGTTTTGTGCAAAAACGACATTCAGAGAAAGCCCCAACATAAAAAGAAAAATGAATAAAAAAGACTTCATTGCTATTGGATGAAAGATAAGTATTGAATCAAAAGAATTGTAAATCAGGATGTTTCAAACGTGGAGTTTTTCCAGTTATACACTTGAAAGTATTACCTTTGTGAACGAAAATTTGATTTATTTATTTTTATAAGTAAAGATAAGGATTTTCACTCTATCACACGAACAGCGTAAACTATACTATATTTTAATCTTGGAAAAAAACGCAAAAATTTACATTGCTGGCCACAGAGGAATGGTGGGTTCGGCAATTCTTAGAAAACTACAAGAAAAAGGTTTTAGCAATTTTGTACTAAAAACCTCGAAGGAACTCGACTTACGCAATCAACAAGCAGTAGCCGATTTTTTTGAACAAGAAAAACCAGACTATGTATTTCTGGCAGCAGCTAAAGTAGGAGGCATTATTGCCAATAATACTTATCGTGCTGATTTCTTGTACGAAAATTTATCTATCCAAAACAATGTCATTCACAGTGCTTTTGTGAATAAGGTAAAGAAGTTGATGTTTTTGGGTTCTTCTTGTATTTATCCAAAATTAGCTCCTCAACCTTTGAAAGAAGAGTACTTGCTAACAGGTTTATTGGAACAAACCAACGAGCCTTATGCCATTGCGAAAATTGCAGGTATTAAAATGTGTGAATCGTACAGACGCCAGTACGGCTGTGATTTTATTTCTGTAATGCCTACCAATCTTTATGGTCCAAATGATAATTATGATTTAGAAAAATCGCACGTAATGCCTGCGATGATTCGTAAATTTCATGAAGCCAAATTAGCAGGAAGTACTTCTGTTACCCTTTGGGGAACAGGTTCGCCAATGCGTGAGTTTTTACATGCCGACGACTTGGCAGAAGCTTGTGCTTATTTGATGGAAAATTATAGCGAAGAAGAATTTATCAACGTAGGAACTGGTACAGACGTAACCATCAAAGAATTAGCCGAAACGGTGAAAAAAGTAGTTGGTTTTGAAGGCGAATTAATTTGGGATACTTCTAAACCAGACGGAACACCCAGAAAGTTAATGGATGTTTCAAAACTCCATGCCAAAGGCTGGAAACACACCATCGAGCTGGAACAAGGAATTGCTTTGGCTTATCAAGACTTCTTAGTTCATCATGATAGTTTAAGATTATAGTTTTAAGGCGTTGGAAGCTTTCCGAACAAAGCTTCCAACGCCTTAAAATCAACCTGCCCAATTTTCTCTGTCTAAACTTCTGTACTGTATCGCTTCGGCGAGGTGTTCTGTACGAATCTCCTCTGTGCCTGCTAAGTCTGAAATCGTGCGAGCTACTCGCAAAATTCTATCATAAGCTCTTGCTGATAATTGAAGTCTTTCCATCGCTCTTTTCAATAAAGCAATTCCTGCCGTACTGATTACGCATACTTCTTTTACCATTTGCGAGGGCATCATGGCATTGGAGTAAATGTTTGGGTGGTCTTTAAAACGAGCGGTTTGTATTTCTCGGGCTTTAATTACCCTCTCCCGAATTTCTGCCGAACTTTCTGATTTTCTATTAGAAGACAATTGTTCAAATTTTACGGGCGTTACTTCTACGTGCAAGTCGATTCTATCTAACAAAGGCCCTGAAATTTTATTTAAATACTTCTGCACTACACCCGGGCCACAAACGCACTCTTTTTCTGGATGATTGTAATAGCCACAAGGACAAGGGTTCATGGAAGCAATCAACATAAAACTTGATGGAAATTCTACCGCCCATCTTGCTCTCGAAATAGATACTTTTCTTTCTTCCAAAGGCTGACGCATTACTTCTAATGCCGAACGCTTGAATTCGGGTAATTCATCCAAAAACAAAACGCCATTGTGGGCTAAGGAAATTTCTCCAGGTTGTGGATTTCCCCCTCCTCCTACCAAAGCCGCATCCGAAATCGTATGATGTGGCGAACGGTACGGACGAGTAGCAATTAAAGTAGCTTTCGCTCCCAGTTTTCCTGCTACTGAATGGATTTTAGTGGTTTCGAGTGCTTCTTGTAAAGTTAAAGGAGGAAGTATCGAAGGAATTCTTTTTGCCAACATGGTTTTCCCTGCACCGGGAGGCCCAATCATAATGGCATTATGTCCGCCAGCAGCGGCAATTTCTAAAGCTCTTTTGATATTTTCTTGTCCTTGTACATGTGAAAAATCAGCTTCATAATCATTTTGAGAATGAAAGAAAATATCACGAGTATCCGTTACCAAAGGTTCAATTTGTAATGTTCCCTTCAAAAAATCGACGGCTTCTTCTAAAGTATTTACGCCTATAATATCTAAATTATTGACGATAGAAGCTTCCGAAGCATTTTCGGTAGGAAGAATAAAGCCCTTTAGTCCTTTTTTTCGGGCTTCAATCGCAATGGGAAGCACGCCTTTGATGGGTCGCAAAGTTCCGTCCAATGCCAACTCACCCATGATAACGTAATTTTCGAGCATCTTCAAATTCGCCTGACTTGAAGCGTGAATAATCCCTAAAGCAATGGGCAAATCGTAGGCAGAGCCTTCCTTGCGAATATCTGCGGGAGCAAGATTCACTACTACTTTGGTACGAGGAAAGAAAAAACCCGTTTGTTTAATGGCGGATTCTACTCGGTGGGTAGATTCTTTAACAGCTCCGTCGGGAAGTCCAACAATAAAAAAATGTTGTCCTTGCCCTTCGCTCACTTCTACGGTGATAATGGTGGCATCAACCCCATGAACAGCACTACCGAAGGTTTTTGCAAGCATAAAATGATACAAGTTTATGGTGGTAGATTCAAAAAAAATCAGCTAAACAAAGATAAACATTTATTGAATACTCATCAAGGCTACGTAAGTTTCGAGTCCACTCCACAGATTTTGTATTCTAATATTTTCATTTTCAGCGTGTTGATTATTGTCATGGTTGGCAATTGGAACGGTAATCGTAGGCGTTGATAAATGTTTATCAAACAAGTACAAAGGCAAACTTCCACCCGAACTTGGCATCAATACAATCTCTTCTTTTGAAGTACTTTGCACAGCTTTGATGACTAATTGGGCAATTGGCAAATCCATTTTAGTTCGTTGGGCATTGTAGCCTTCTTTGGCTTGAACACGAGCAATGAGTGGGTATTTCAGTCTTTCTTCATCTGTAATACTTTCATTGGTGGTTACATAATAGCCTTGTGCTTTGATGTGTTCAATTACTTTTTGTACTTGTCTTTGAGCGTCGTTGCCCAATACCAATCGTAAATCTAAAGCCGCCGTAGCCGAAGTTGGGATAATATTCGCAACCATTTTGCCCACATTGGCACTGGCAATACCATTAATATTCAGCGAAGGCAAACTGATGAGTTCTGCCAAAGATTTTCCGTTTCCTTCCGAACGAACAAAACCTAATTCATTTTTCATTTGCTCGTCTGGTGCTGGAATATTGGCTAAAGCTTGTTTTTCTAAAGCGGTTAGTGGCGTAACATCATCATAAAAACCTTTAATCAGCACATTTCCCTTCTCATCTTTCATACTTGCCAATAGATTTACTAACAAGTTTGCTGGATTCGGTGCCCAGTTTCCATAATGTCCACTATGTAATGGACGCTTCGAAGCAAATACTTTTATTTCCATATTTACATCGCCACGAACGCCAAATACTACTTGTTTTCGTCCAGATTGATGAACGGGGCCATCGCAAATAATCCAAAGGTCAGCTTTGAGTTTGTCTTTATGTTTGTCTAAAATTTCTTCTAAATGTGTTGAACCTGCCTCTTCTTCGCCTTCAAAAAAGAATTTTAAATTTACATTGGGCTTTATCCCCATTTTGCTCATGGCTTGGTAAGCAGTCAAAATTGTAAATACGCCCGCTTTATCGTCTGAAGAACTTCTTCCATAAATTCGCCACTCAGGATTGATACTTTCTGGAGCTTTTGGATTGGGAATAATCTTTCCTCCTTTTTCTAAAGAAGCGTTTAAGAAAACAGATTCAAAAGGTTTTATTCCCTCCGCCCATTGGTTGGGGTTTACGGGCTGACCGTCGTAATGGGCATAAAACACCAAGGTTTTTGTCGCATTCGGATTGATTACTTCTCCAAAAATTACAGGAGGTACGCCTTTGGTTTTGGCTTCTAACTTTTGCGTTTTTATCCCTCTTTCCTCCATCATTTTTACGATATAATTTGCCGTTTTTTGAATGCCAACAGTATCATAAACCACATTTGGAATAGACAGCAAAGCCATGAATTCATCTAAGAGTTGATGTTCATTAACTTTACGATAAGCCCGAGTTTTTTCCAACAAAGCATTTTGAGAAAAAGCAGGTAAAATATTGGCTAACAATAAAATAAGTAAAAAATATCGTTTCATGGATGAAGTAGTATAATGATGAGTGATTAATGATAAGTTGGTACTTTACAACGGTTTGAAAATGGCATTTTATCCAATTTTTTACAATCCGACAAATATAAATTTTAGTTTATCAAACTTACACGCTACAAGGCATAAAACAAAATAGAATAAACTCCAAAAACCAAAGTCATCAAGTCCAAAATCATTAAAGTCTAAAAAACAAAAGTCTTATCTCTTGCTTCTTGTATCTTGTATCTAAAAATCCTAAAGTCATCAAGTCCTAAAATCTCAAAAACAAAATCTTACCTCTTGCTTCTTGTATCTTGCATCTAAAAATCCTAAAGTCATCAAGTCCAAACTCTTAAAGTCAAAAAAAACTAAAGTCTTATATCTTGTCTCTTGCGTCTTGCATCTAAAAATCTTAAAGTCCCCAAAAAATAAAAAGCCGAGATAAACATCTCGGCTTTCATTTTACTATCAAACAAACCTGTAAACTACTAAATAAGATTGTTATTAGCCAAATACTCTGCAATTTGAACAGCGTTCGTAGCAGCACCTTTACGAAGGTTGTCAGCTACAATCCACATATTGATGGTATTAGGTTGAGTTTCGTCACGACGGATACGACCAACGAAAACTTCATCCTTACCATGAGCATTAATTGGCATTGGATAAACAAAATTCTTAGGATCATCTTGTAAGATTACACCCTCTTCATTTGCTAAAATATTTTTCACTTCTTCAACATCGAAGTCGTTTTCAAATTCAACATTTACTGCCTCAGAGTGTCCACCAATGGTTGGAATACGAACAGTAGTTGCCGTTACAGCAATCGAATCATCCAACATGATTTTCTTGGTTTCGTTTACCATTTTCATTTCTTCTTTGGTATAACCATTGTCCAAGAATACATCAATGTGAGGTAAAACGTTCAAGTCGATTTTATGTGGATATACAGCTTTTACATCTGTACGTCCTTCACGTTCAGCAAATAATTGGTCAACCGCAGCTTTACCCGTTCCTGTTACCGATTGGTAAGTAGAAACAACTACACGTTTGATTTTATATTTTTTATGTAAAGGATTCAACACTACCACCATCTGAATCGTCGAACAGTTAGGGTTAGCGATGATTTTATCTTCTGCTGTTAATGTAAAAGCATTGATTTCAGGAACGATTAATTTTTTAGTAGGGTCCATTCTCCAAGCCGAAGAGTTATCTACTACTGTAATTCCTGCCGCTGCAAATTTCGGAGCTAATTCCAAAGAAGTACTACCACCTGCCGAGAAAATAGCGACATTTGGTTGCATCTTAATAGCATCATCAAAACCAACAACGGTGTATTGTTTACCCTTAAACTCAACCTGTTTACCTACTGAACGCTCAGAGGCAACTGGAATAAGTTCTGTTACTGGGAAATTACGTTCCGCTAACACTTTAAGGATTTCGCCACCGACCAAACCAGTGGCTCCGACTACTGCTACTTTCATTTTTGAAATTGATTATGAATTAATTAGTAAAAAATTAAAAATTATGAATTAAACCTACGCCCAAAATCGCCTGTTTATCGGCAGTTGTTTGTACGTTTAAGCCAATTTGGTTACTGCTGATAACTTCATTGTAGCGATTAATGGCTTTGGATAAATGCGTGTTTGACTTGATATTCAAATACGAAGAAACCAAAAGTGTCGTTCCGACAGTCGTCCAATAAAAGCCACTTGATACTTTGTCTCGATTAAAAATCGTATAAAGTGAAACTCCAGCAGGTATAATATTTATCAACTTAACAAGTTTTTGTTGTTGCTGATAGGTCAAAAACTCAACACTTACTTTAGGGTCTTGAGCCTGTAACATCGGAATTTGTAAAGCCGAAGCATGGTCTATCGTTTGTCTATCATATAAAAATTTCACGCCCAAAAACGTCCTTTTTATATAAATCGGATAAAGTGTTTTCTTTACCTCTTGAGCGAATGAATTCCCCGCTAACATCAACAATAAAAACAACAACATTTTATTTTTCATAAATTAAAAGCGAAATAGATTCTTTAAACATTAAGATTCTGATGAATTGGCATTAAGAATAATTTCTTGAATCCAAGAAAAATAAAAAGTTTGCAAAATTACTTGATAAAATTGGAAGAGAAAAGGAATATCTTGGGAATAGTAGAGCAAAATTGTAGATTTTTTTGTTTTTCATAAAAAAACTTATTTATTACAGGGTATAAAGCCCATTTGGCGTAATACAGTAGTCTAATTTTACGTCAAATTCGTTCAAATCGCCAATCGTCTCAATGGCTTCTTCGATACACAAACCAACCTTCATAACATCCGAATTACACTCTTGAAGAAAACGGTCGTAAAACCCTTTTCCATAACCGACTCTGTTTCCTGCTTTGTCAAAAATCAGTAAGGGAACAAGTACCAGCGACAGCTTTTTTGGCGGAATCAATTCGCCAAAAACGGGTTCTGGAATTCCCCATTTATTTTCTACAAGTGCTTCTTTATTGTACAGAAAATGTTCCATTTGGTATGTGTCGGGAATACTCTTTGGCACAACAATTTGTACTTGTGGAAATTCAGTTTGGAGTCTTTCAATCAATAAAAAAGTATTGATTTCATTTTGCTTGATGATTGGCAGAAAAGTATGAAGATATTTTACAATATCAAGCTTGAAATGCTGAAAAAAAAGCTCGACAATCGCCTGACTTTTTGCCAATACTTCTGTTTGGGAAAGGGCTTTTCGTTTGGAAAGATAATATTTTCTGAGAGCTGGCTTGGTCATCATAAAAGCTTTGAGTAATGAGCGATGAGCTTTTGTATTTCAATAAAAATTTAATCAAAAAAAGCCCTTAAATTTCTAAACTACATTAGAAAATTTAAGGGCTAAATTGATAAGAAATCTTAAGCTTTCAAAAACAGATTCCGAAATCCGAAATCATAAATCCAAAATCGTTAGTCTTCCTCTCCTCCACGTACTCCAGAAAGTATCGTTGAGCCAAAGAAAATAGCATTCAAAAACAATTTATTTGTGCCGTACCAAAATGCTCTGAAATTTGGATTATCCGTCATCACGATTACTTTTCCGCCACCAAAAGCCGTTGCTACTACCGAAGGCGTATTTTTCATCAGTTTTTTGTTTCTTTCAGTTATGTAGCCACTCACCAATGGTTCATTTGTATAAATCAGTGGAGCAATGTATGGGTCTTTAACTTTTTCTAAGTAAATATTATTATCTCTGAAAACACTCAAAGTTTGGTCTTTGTAACCATAACCAATCGGATGCGTAGGGTCTAATTTTACTTGGAAAATCGCACCACTTGTTTGCTGTGCTCCTTTGTAGCGTTCAGCTAAAGCATAAGGTTTAAACGAAGCAGTGTCATTAGGAATATTCTTGATTTTTACTGGCGACAGCCCTTTTGCAGAAGCCCATTCAACAGCGTCCGTCAAAGCAATCAATGTTCCGCCATTGCGTACCCAAGTTTTGATTTTGTCTTCGTTCAAAGTAGCGTACTCACCACTTGAAAGAATCAACGTATTATATTTCTCTAAATTCATGCGGTTTACTTGCGTAATATCCGACATCGTGAGAGGAATATTTACTCTTGTATCCAACAAATGCCAAATTTCGCCAGCATCGTTTGGATTCACGCCTGCACCCGTCAGCATCAATATTTTAGGCTGACGCATCGGTGCGAAGTAACTACTTCCTAAATCAATTCCCGAAGGCGTTAAGCCCGTTTGCAAAGCATAAAAATCAATACCATCACGCTCGGCAAGGCTTTGTAAGAGTGTTTTCAAAGCCGCAAAATCTGCTTGCTGATTTGAACCAAAAGTAACTTCTACCGTTCCGTAGCTAAAGTTTTTCGTTCCACCTTCAAAAATACCTGTGAAAGGCTCAGTAGCAACTTTCAATTTATAGCCTTTTTTCTGTAATTCATAAGCCGTTCTTGGGGCAAAATATCCATCCCACTCAAAAACATAACCGTAAGTAGTATTGCCTATAATTTTTCCTTTTGGGAAAGGATTGTCCGTCAGTTTATCGCCTAAAGTAATAGGCACTTTTACTTCTGAATACGGTACATTGAAACAATGTGGCATCGACCAAGCCGAAATATCATAGAAAAGAGAATCTTCAAAAGTGGTTCTTTTTTCAAAAATACCTTGTACTAAACGATATTGTGGTTGGCTTAATGGCACAACGTAAGCTTCGCCTTTTTTGAAAGTTTTGCCTTCAAATACTTCATCTTTCGCCATATTGAAAACATCAATTTCATGCTGACGAAGAATTCTAATCATTTCAGAAACTTTTACTTTGTCGTTTCCTCCGCCAAAAACAAAAGCTTTGGTTGCCGAAGTAGATTTTTCTTGATAAAAACTTCTTTGATAATCTAACAAATCCTGACGCAAAGCTTTAGCCGCACGCAAAGTAGAAAGTGTTGTGACGAACTGGTTTCTCACGGTAAAAGCAAAACTCATATTGCCATTTTGCGTTTCCTGCAAATGTCCACGAGAACTTGCTTGTTCAAACAAAATTCCGATACTTCCTTGCACGTCAGGAAAAGTTGAACCTTTTCCGTAATAAAAATCATCATAACCTTCTTTTGTGAAGTACAACGAACCGATTTTGTCTAAAGCCGTAGCGTGGAATTTTCCGATTAATTCTGTCAGATCAATATTCTTTTTTGGAGTAAGTGGATGCGTTCGAGCAGGAATACCGGGCTGAAAAAAGAAAGATGAATTCGGTCCCATTTCATGGTGGTCGGTCAGAATATTTGGTTTCCATTCATGGAATTTCTGGATTCTACCTTTACTTTCTGGATGTTGCGTGTAGAGCCAATCACGGTTCAAATCAAACCAGTAGTGATTGTATCTTCCGCCGGGCCACATTTCATTTAACTCACGGCTGTTGGGGTCAGATACCAAATTGTTACTTTTATTAGCATTTACCCAGCTTGAAAAACGTTCGCCACCGTCGGGATTAATTCTTGGGTCAAGTAAAATTACGGATTCATTCAAAAGCGAATCTATTTCTGCTCCTTGTGCGGCAGCCAAGTAATACAATGCTAAAACCGAGGCATTTGTTCCGCTGGCTTCGTTTCCGTGTACCGAATAACCCATCCAAACTACGATAGGCATATTTTTGGTATCTAAACTCGACGATTTTTCTGGTTCTACTAATTTGTGGTGGTCGGCTTTTATTTTTTCAATATTAGCAAGATTCTTTGGCGAAGAAATCGTCAAGAGTAATAATTGACGATTTTCATAAGTACGTCCGTACTCGCTAAGTTCTACTCTGTCTGAAAGTTCGGCTACTTTTTTCATGTAGCCTAAAAGTTGTTCGTGCTGAATGTGCCAATCGCCTACTTGATAGCCCAAGTATTGTTGTGGTGTTGGAATTTTTGGGTCATAGCTAATATTCTGTGGCAAATAATAGCTATTGGGAACTTGTGCAAAAGCCGTTTGTACAAGTATAAAAAACAAAAAAGCGGCTAACCGCTTTTTCTGGAATATTGTAAAGGGTAAGTTATTTTTCATGTTTGTGTTTGATGAAGATAGGAAAGGCACGCTAATTTTCAGAGCTATAAAAATATAGCCTAAAATATGTTGTTTAATACTGAAACAAGTTTCAAAAGATAGTTTGGTAAATCTTTTGGACTAACGTTGTCTCATTAATTTTGCTTCAATGGTTTGCTGAGTATGAGGAACTGCTCTCAAACGTTCTTTTGGAATCAATTTGCCAGTATCAATACACACACCATACGTTCCGTTTTTGATACGGATTAAAGCATTTTCTAATTGTGTCGAAAACTTCTGTAAACGAGCTGCCAATTGGCTCATACTTTCTTTTTCAGAAGTATCTGCTCCGTCTTCCATTGGTTTCGAACTACCCGCAGTTACGTCAGTACCTGGGTCGTTACGCTTGTGAAGAGCCTCACGAATGTAATTTAATTCACCACGTGCATCTTCTAATTTGTTAGTGATTAACACTTCAAACTCTTTGAGTTCCTCTTCTGAGTATCGAGTTTTTTCTTCCATAATTGTGTTCATATCCAATAGGGTTATTTGGGTTGAAGAATGAAATTACACCGAGTAATAATTATGCAAAGATAACTTGCAAAGAATTTATTTTGCAATATTTCAAGAATAAATAAAATTTTTCCAAAATTTTATAATTCCTTAATTTCTGATTTTAACCAATGATTATTTGGCAAAATCATGTATGCTCCATAAAGTTAAAAAGCAAAAAGCAAAAACACTTCAAATTTATGTTTTTTGATTGAAAATCAGGTATTTCTACTCAAATCAAAAGTACTTGTTTTTGTCATTTCCACTGTGTTATGTTTGCGGACAATCAACAAAAACAATTCTCAACAATTGATTACCATTTTTCAAGTAAAATGAAGAAATAGTATTTTCCTAATATTTCAATTTTGCTGAGTTTGGTAATTCAAAGCTATAAAAACCATGACTTACTTAGAACCCGCTCCCATTAAGGATAAAGAAAATCCTTTGGAGTCAATGATGCAACGCTTTGACAAAGCCGTAGAATTATTAGGCATTTCTGATGAAATGTACTATATCTTGAAAGTTCCTGCACGACAAGTAACGGTAGGCTTACCCATTACGATGGACAACGGAAGCATCAAAGTTTTTGAAGGCTACCGAGTAATTCACTCGAATATTTTAGGGCCATCAAAAGGTGGTATTCGTTTTGACCCAGACGTGAATATTGATGAAGTAAGAGCTTTGGCTGCTTGGATGACTTGGAAATGTGCCGTAGTGGATATTCCTTATGGCGGAGCAAAAGGCGGAATCGCTTGTAACCCAAGAGAAATGTCGGCAGGCGAAATGGAACGTTTGATGCGTGCTTACACAGTTTCGATGTTAGATGTTTTTGGCCCAGACCGTGATATTCCTGCACCAGACATGGGAACTGGTCCAAGAGAAATGGCGTGGCTCATGGATGAGTACTCAAAAGCAAAAGGCATGACGGTAAACGCTGTTGTTACGGGAAAACCTTTAGTACTTGGAGGCTCTTTAGGCAGAACCGAAGCCACAGGCAGAGGCGTGATGGTTTCGGCAATGGCTGGTATGGAAAAGTTGAAAATTAACCCTTACAAATCTACTGCGGCAGTACAAGGTTTTGGCAATGTGGGTTCGCACGCTGCGAGTTTACTCCATGAAAGAGGGGTAAAAGTAAAAGCGATTTCAGATATTTCAGGGGCGTATTACAATGAAAACGGTATCGACATTGAAGGGGCAATTAAGTTCCGAGATTTAAACAAAGGTACTTTAACGAACTTCCCCGGTGCTGAACTTATTTCAAATGAGGATTTATTGACTTTAGACGTGGACGTACTTGTGCCTGCGGCAAAAGAAGATGTTATCACGGTTGAGAACGCACCATACATTCAAGCAAAAATGATTGTGGAAGGTGCAAATGGCCCAACTTCGGCATCTGCTGATGATATTATTAATGACAAAGGTATTTTGGTTGTGCCAGATATTTTGGCAAATGCTGGTGGTGTAACCGTTTCATACTTTGAGTGGGTACAAAACCGCATGGGTTATAAATGGAATTTAGACCGCATCAACCGTCGTTCGGATAGAATTATGAATGATGCCTTTGACAAAGTATTCCTAACTTCTCAGCAGTTTAGAGTACCTATGCGAATTGCGGCTTACATCGTAGCCATCAAAAAAGTAGCTGATACTTATAAATTCCGTGGTGGATATTAATCTATAAAAAATAGAGTCGGATAAATTTCTTTATCCGACTCTATTTATGAATTTGATTACCATCCCAATAACTCCCTTTTACAAAACTCAAAGGCAGTAGGAAATTGTATAATCTCAATATTTTCCCATGTATTTACCTGAAGTAATACAGACCTGATTTTTGTCTCTATAAAATCTTTCCTAACTGTTCTTACTGGCTCGTGATTTACGCCAAGTGTAAACAACATTTCATTTATTCTATCTTGAACAGTTTCATCTAAATCCGTTTTAGCTATGAATATATGACGTTCAGAATCATATTCTAACAATTCAAATTCGTCATACAATAGTTTATCAAACTTTAAAATTTCATCTATACCGCTACTTCTTTTTATTTTTGTGTTTACATCCGTATCAACCATAAAAAAGTTATCCCAAAGCCAAGCTTTTTCTTTCTTTTTTAAAGCATCGAAATGTTCTAATTGCCCTTTTACTGCCCAGTTTTCTGGTTTTTGGTAAATACCATTTTGCCAATTAACAGCATCATAAAAAGAGGGAATACAGAGTAATTGCTCTGTGTAAGCACACAAACCCTTTTGGCAATGAAACAGATTCATCACAATATCATAGTAAAATTTATTTTTAGATGAATTGTATTCAGGGTGTTCCTCTGGTAGTGATTCTTCCCAAGTTTTATAAACAGTGGAAAGAATGATACTTTTATCAATTTTTCTCATAATTAAAACGTGTAGTCCACCCAGTCAACTTTGATAATTTCAAGTATTCTTCCCAAAGTTTTTCTCTTTCTTCAAGTGGAATACTATTCTTTTTTAATTTACTTTCCAGTGTCGCTAATTTCATAAGGGCTTTTACTCGCTTTTCATTACCTTCTGAATCTAAATCAAAAACTCTTTGTAAAATATCATCCCAACGTAAATATTGAGGATTGATAGTATAATTATCAACATGGCGTTCGCCTTCGTAGTATAGCTCTTGAAAGACTTTACCAGTTTCTGGATTAAATTTTAACTCAACAATTTCCCACGGTTCAAAAGAGGATGCAATTATTGGAGAATGTGTAGCATAAAAAAATTGGCAATCTGTTGTAAGTGAAGTATATAACTCTACAATTTCTTTTTGTATGTCTGGGTATAATGAACGCTCTGGCTCATCAAAAAAGATAGTTGCTTTATTAGGCTTGAGTGTGTATAAAGGAAGAACTGAAAGAAGTATTTGACGTGTCCCAGTACTCTGAAAATCATAAGGTACTTCTTGTCCATCTAATGTTTCTACTTTTATGGTTTTAACATCTTCTATTTTTTCAAAGTCTAATCTCGATCTTATTCTTAGATTAAATCGGTTTAATAACTTATCTAAAAACTTATCGGCTAATTCTTGAAGGGGATTAGGATTATTTTGTTCCCATTCTTGGTATTTTTTAGCAGCGTCCAAAATGTCCTCCGATTTAACACCGATTTTTTGGGTTACTTCTGAAATTGCAAGGCTATGTTGAATTTGATGTTCTCTATATGAAATAATTTGTTTGTTAATATTAAGCCATACAGAACTATAATCATTATAAGAAAAGTCTAAGAAAACAGGATATAAATTATCATAAACGTAATTGGGCTTATCAACCATTTTATGGTGTTGAAAATCAGCAGGGAAAAAGAAAGTTACATTTGAAGATTTTGAAAAATCGGCTTTAAAAATAGGCTTCAGTTTATCAGAATTTATAGATAAAATTTTGGCTGAATAGTTTTCAATACTTCCGATATTAATAATTAAATCATTTTCTGGAGAGTAATACTTTATTTCTGTTCCCTCATCAACTTTTATTTTTTCACCAAAATCAACGGATTCGTAAGGCTCATTACACAGGTAGTATAAATAAAAACTAAAATTATTAATTAATTCCAATAAGCTCGTTTTCCCAGTGCCACTTTGTCCAATAAAACAGACTTTATCCAACGGTTTTCCAGCCTTTGGATGCCCTAAAGGATAGGTAAGGTCTAATCTAAAATCTTCAAATTGATTATAACTTTTAATGTATAACTCTTTTACTTTCATGGCTTTGGCTTTGTTTGGAAAGGTTCAATTCTTTCCCATATCGAACATTACCTTATTCTTTTTTGATTCATTCTGGCGAGTATCTCTCGCCAGAATGAATTTATAACTACTCTCCTAACTTTTTATAACGAATACGTTTTGGAGTAGCATCGTTCCCTAAGCGTTTCTTGCGGTTTTCTTCATAATCAGAGAAGTTTCCTTCAAACCAATATACTTGCGAGTTTCCTTCAAAAGCTAAAATGTGCGTTGCAATTCTATCCAAGAACCAACGGTCGTGGGAAATAACCACCGCACAACCTCCGAAGTTTTCGAGGGCTTCTTCCAAAGCACGTAGGGTATTTACGTCCAAGTCGTTGGTAGGCTCATCCAGCAAAAGTAAGTTTGCACCTTCTTTCAACATCATTGCCAAATGCACACGGTTACGCTCACCACCCGAAAGATTCCCGATTTTCTTCTCTTGGTCTGCACCGTTGAAGTTAAACTTACTTACATAAGCACGAGCGTTTATTTGTTTTCCACCCAATAACGTATGCTCTGTTCCGCCAGAAATGGTTTCAAAAACAGATTTGTCTGGTTTCAACTGGTTATGTTCTTGGTCAACATAAGCCATTTGTACGGTTTCTCCTACTTCAAAAGTACCAGAATCTGGTTTTACTTGTCCTGTAATAAGTTTGAAAAGCGTAGTTTTACCAGCACCGTTTGGCCCAATTACACCCACAATACCCGCAGGAGGCAAAGAGAAAGTAAGATTATCAAACAATAACTTATCGCCATAGGCTTTGGTTACATTGTTTACTTCTATTACTTTATTTCCTAATCTCGGCCCAGCAGGGATGAATAATTCTAATTTATCTTCTTTTTGGCGGTTTTCTTCCGACATCAATTTATCGTAAGCTTCCAAACGTGCTTTAGATTTTGCCTGACGTGCCTTTGGTGCCATGCGTACCCATTCTAATTCACGCTGTAAGGTTTTCTGACGACGAGACTCTGTCTTTTCCTCCATCGCCAAACGGTTTTGTTTCTGCTCTAACCAAGAAGAGTAATTTCCTTTCCACGGAATACCTTCGCCACGGTCTAACTCTAAAATCCAACCAGCTACGTTGTCTAAGAAGTAACGGTCGTGAGTAACAGCGATTACCGTTCCTTTATACTGACGAAGGTGTTCTTCTAACCACAAAACCGATTCAGCATCCAAGTGGTTGGTAGGTTCATCTAATAAAAGTACGTCTGGTTCTTGCAACAACAAACGGCATAAAGCCACACGACGTTTTTCACCACCCGAAAGATTAGCCACGTTGGCTTCAGAAGGTGGACAACGCAAAGCGTCCATCGCTCTTTCTAAACGAGCATCCAATTCCCAAGCATTGTAATGGTCAAGTTTTTCTTGTACTTCCCCTTGGCGTTCTAATAATTTATCAAAATCAGCATCTGGGTCACCAAAAGCTTCGTTGATTTCATCAAATTCTTTTAACAAAGCTACAATTTCAGCTACGCCTTCTTCCACAACTTCTTTTACAGTTTTAGTTGGGTCAAGTTCAGGCTCTTGTTCGAGCATTCCCACAGAGTAACCCGCCGAGAAAACGACATCACCCGTATAGCTTTTGTCTTTTCCTGCAATAATTCTTAAAAGAGAAGATTTTCCAGAACCGTTTAGACCTAAAACACCAATTTTTGCTCCGTAGAAAAATGAAAGGTAAATATTCTTGAGAATTTGTTTTTGTGGCGGAACGGTTTTAGAAACACGCTCCATTGAAAAAATAATGGTTTCCTGACTCATTTGTTAATGTTATCGTTTTGAATATGGTTACTTATCGTTTGAAGAAATGTAACAAGTATCTATTTATTTTTGAATAATTTAATGTCTAAAAAACATTAATAATCAAACATTTAAAGTATTTATCAACTATAAATTACTTTTGTATTGTAAAGTTGATAACTTTCTTGATAGACAAATGTATAATCGTTCTTTCAAAGATAATATTTTTAGATGAAAGGTAATTGAGATTTTTGTGAAGGCATACGTTTGAAAATAATATTTAAGCTTGAAAAAATAATATAAACTATTTTTCAAGAATAGCGTTAGAAAAGAAAAAGGCATTCTTATTCTACGTCCAAAGGCATTTATCTCTATTTTTAGCCTATATTTTAGCATTAAAATAAAAAAAAAGGCAAATAGTGGATTATATTGATAATACATTAGATTTTTTGCAGAAAATCAGTAAATTGCGGAAAATTTAGGTCATAGAAGCGTTTTCATTTTTAAAATTCATTAATTTTAGAATTTTGAAAATTAATTATAAAGATAATTCGTTGCTTAATCAATAACTTTAGATAATTTTAAATAATCACAAGAACTACTAAATACATTCAACCTAAACCATGAATCTCTTAGAGTTATGAGCCTTGCCAGACACTCTAATCATGCGATGTAAACCAAATGGAAAACACAGTTAAGAACTCAGCCGAATATGGCTATTGTAAAGAGGGTAAGGTCTTTTTGAAAGGATACGCAGATTATCCAGACCGCCAAATAGGTGTTGTAAGAAATACCGAAGAAGAAGCCCTACAATATTTCGTAAATCGTTTTACGATTGCTGAAAATAAAGTAGCTCTACTTTTTGAACAAGTAGAAGAAGCACAAAACAAAGGCTCGTATCTAACCAAGCTACTTCAGCTTCGTAAAAACCTTGTCGAATTTGATGGCTTAGGAAACTTCATGCCATTACTCCAACGCTTAGATGGCTTAGAATTAGAGCTTAGAGAATTGATTCTCCACAACCAAATCAAGAACCTCGAAATCAAAAGAGCCTTGATTGAAGAATTAAGAGAAGCAAGTAAAAGTGAAGATTGGGTGGCTACTACCGAAACCATTATGGAAATCAAAACCAAATGGTTGAAAACTGGCCCTGTTGATAAAGCACTTCAAGACAGTGTTGAGGAAGAATTCAATGCGATTGTGGACGATTTCTTCGTGAGAAGACGTGAGTACTATGCAGAGAAAAACCGTATCATTGACGAAAAATTAGCTACGCTACAACGCCTTGTGGACGAAGCTCGTAATTTACGATACGAAAAAGATGTTGATGCTGGTTTTGCTAAAATCAAAGAATTGCAGCGTGAGTGGAAAACTATTAGCCAAGTTCCACCAAAAAAACAAAGCCAACTTTGGAAGCAATTCAAACGCTCTAACGATTTCTTCTTTGAACGCTACAACAAAGAGAAAGGTATCGTTACGATGCCAAGAATTGACCCTCGTGTTCAACAAATGAAGGACATGACTACTGAACTTGAAGGATTATTCAAACAACAAGAATTGATTCCTCAGACTTCGGAGAAAGCAAAAGGCTACTTGGTGAAATGGAAAGAATTATCAACACAAACTAAAAATGTTGATAGAAGCCTTGCCGAACGTTTCAGAAATATCTGTGATAAGATTTTTGAAATGAATTACCTTTTACGTGTAATCAGTTATCGCCATCCTTCATTGCACAATAAACCAAGAATTGAGCAATTGAAGATTATGATTAACCAAATGGATTACATGACCAAAAAAGAGAAAAACGAATTAGATGCGTTTATTTCTGATGCTAATTACAATGGTCAAATGGGTGATAAATTGGTAATGAACAAAATCAATACGCAAAAACGTAAGATTTCAATGAAAGAAACATTGTTGATTGAATTCAAGAAAGAACTTGAAATTTTATTAGATCAATAGTTTTCTGATACTCATAAAGAAAAACCTCAAGATTTACACCTTGAGGTTTTTTTATTTTTGATAACTCCTCACTCTACGCTCAAAACTCATCCCTCCAAAACTACTCTATCCGAAACATTTCGCTGATTAAATGTTGGTTTCCCGTAGTCAAACTCATTTTTTCATCAAAAATATTCATTCTTTTTAACCAAGCCTCAAATTCTGGAGCTGGACGCAAGCCTAACAAATGCCTAACGTAAAGGGCATCATGAAAAGAAGTACTTTGGTAATGAAGCATCACATCGTCTGCTCCGGGAACGCCCATGATAAAATTACAGCCTGCCGTTGCCAACAAAGTAAGTAAAGTATCCATGTCGTCTTGGTCGGCTTCGGCATGATTGGTATAACAAACATCAACGCCCATTGGTAAGCCCAAAAGTTTTCCACAAAAATGGTCTTCTAAACCTGCTCTGATAATCTGTTTGCCATTATACAAGTATTCAGGGCCAATAAAACCAACCACAGTATTTACCAACAAAGGATTGAAATGTCGGGCTACGGCATAAGCACGTGTTTCGCAAGTTTGCTGGTCGAGTCCGTGATGAGCATTGGCAGAAAGCGAACTTCCTTGTCCTGTTTCAAAGTACATCAAATTATTACCAAGTGTACCCCTGCCCAACGAAAGCCCAGCTTCGTAGCCTTCTTGCAAAATATTCAGATTTACGCCAAAAGAAGTATTGGTAGCTTCTGTTCCGCCGATAGACTGAAAAACTAAATCCACGGGAGCGTTTTGTTCGATGGCTTTGATAGTTGTGGTAATGTGGCTAAGAATACAAGATTGCATCGGAATATCGAAACGTTGGCGAACACCATCCAACATTTCGAGTAAACGAATCACGGTTGGAACATTATCTGTTGCGGGGTTAATTCCAATAACGGCATCGCCACTCCCGTAAAAAAGCCCATCTATCATACTGGCTGCAATTCCCTTGAAATCGTCGGTAGGATGATTGGGTTGCAGACGAGTAGAAAAGCGTCCTTTCAAACCAATGGTATTTCTGAATTGAGTAATTACTTCACATTTTGAAGCAACAGTAATTAAATCCTGAATTCTCATCAATTTACTTACAGCAGCTACCATTTCGGGAGTTATCCCTTTCTGCAAAGCTTGAAGAGTAAAAGTATCTGTACTTTCTTCGAGTAAAAAGTTTCTGAAATCACCAACGGTTAAATGACTTATCGAAGCAAACGCCACTTCATCGTGCGAATCAATAATCAAGCGAGTAATTTCATCTTGCTCGTAAGGAATCAGATGTTCAGTCAAAAATGTTCGGAGCGGCACTTCAGCCAGAGCCATTTGTGCCGCTACTCTTTCTTCAGCAGAAGTAGCCGCAACGCCTGCAAGTTCGTCACCCGAACGTTGAGGACTTGCTTTCGCCATCAAAGTTTTGAGGTCGGAAAAATAATAAACCCGATTGCGGATAGAATGTTGATACATAGAAGGCTTCTTTTAAAATCTATTAATGATATTTAACGAGCATTCAAATACAATTTTTGATTTTACTCCCGTTATTCTCATCAGTAATGCTATATTGCAATTCAATTAATTACTCTACTTTTTGTATCTGCGTTTGCAGCTCCAAGATACAACAATCTTAAACAAATTTACTCTCGCTGGAGCAAGAGAGTCCTCTTTTTAACATGAAAAAAGTTACTACCCTGATTGCCGTGGTAGCCCTGAGTTTTATCTCAGGATTTTCGGCGATGGCTCAAGAAGATTTGAGCAAAAAACTCCTTCCAATGGACCCAAAGGTAAAAACGGGTGTTCTTCCAAACGGTTTGAAGTATTACATTCTCAAAAACGCTGAACCTAAAAATAGAGCTCAGTTGCGTTTGATGGTGAAGGCTGGTTCTGTTTTGGAAAACGACGAACAACAAGGCTTGGCTCACTTCATGGAACACATGAATTTTAATGGAACGAAAAACTTCCCCAAAAATGCTTTGGTAGATTTTCTCCAAAAATCTGGGGTTCGTTTTGGAGCAGATTTGAACGCCTACACAGGTTTCGACGAAACGGTGTATATGTTGCCTGTGCCGACCGATTCTATCGAAGTATTCAAAAAAGGAATTCAAATTTTGGAAGATTGGGCTCATAACGCTACGCTTGACCCAGCTGAAATCGACAAAGAAAGAGGTGTCGTTTTAGAAGAATCTCGTACAGGAAAAGGAGCTGAATCTCGTATGAGAGACAAGTTTTTACCTGTGATTCTTAAAAATTCACAGTATGCCAAACGCCTACCTATCGGAAAAGACGACATCTTGAAGAATTTCAAATATGATGTTTTAAAACAATTTCATCAAGACTTTTATCGACCAAATTTAGAAGCCGTTGCCGTTGTGGGTGATGTAGATGTAGCGATGGTCGAGAAAATGATTATCGAAAAATTTAGTGGCATTCAAAATCCTGCGAACGAAAAACCAAGAACAAAGTACAGAATTGAACTTACTGGCGGAACAGACGTAGCCATCATTACTGACCCCGAACAACCCAACACGATTGTTCAAGTAATTGGGAAGCAAGAAAAACGCAAAGATGTAACTTACAAAGACCGTCGTGATGGTATCATTCGTTCTTTGTACAACCAGATGTTATCAGCTCGTATTCAAGAACTTACACAAAAAGCTGACCCACCATTTCAGTTTGGCTTTGCTGGATATAGCGGTTTTTTAGGCAATTTAGATGCTTTTACTTCGGCTGTTGTGGTGAAAGGTGGCAATGTAGAAAAAGGTTTAAAAGCCATTTTGGAAGAAGTAGCTCGTGCTAAAAAGTTTGGTTTTAATGCTTCTGAATTGGAACGAGTAAAAACTCAGTACATGGTTGGGCAAGAACAAGCTTTTAAAGAAAAAGATAAAACAGATTCAGAAAGTTTGATTGAAGGTTTGGTCGGAGCATTTTTAGAAGATGAAAACCTTACTTCTACCGAATTTGGTTATGAGTTTGCCAAACAATATTTGGCAGGAATCAAGTTGGAAGAAGTAAATGCTATGGGCAATTTATTAATTACCGACGACAACCGTGCGGTAATTGTGTTAGCTCCAGAGAAAGATAAAGCAACTTTGCCTTCGGAAGCTCAAATTAAAGAATGGTTAAACACAGCAGGAAAAGACGCAACGGCGTACATCGACCAAGCTGTTACCAAACCTTTAATTGCCAAATTACCAACAGGTTCAAAAGTAATTGCGACGAAACAAGTACCAGAATTGGGACTTACTGAATTTACTTTTGCCAATGGTGTAAAAGCAGTTTTGAAACCAACTGATTTTAAAAACGACGAAATCTTAATCAGCGGTTACAGTTTTGGTGGTTCAAATTTATATCCAGACAAGGATGCAGATAATGCTCGTTTAGCTTCAACTGTGGCGAATATCAGCGGTTTAGGAGAGTTTTCAACCATTAATCTTCGTAAATTATTAACAGGAAAAGTAGCCCGAGTAAATCCATTCATTACGGGTACTTCTGAAAATATCAATGGAGAAAGTAGTCCAAAAGATTTGGAAACGGCTTTACAGTTATTGTACAGTTACTTTACTCAACCTCGTTTTGATGACGAAGTGATTAAAGGTTTCATGGCAAACCAACGTGATGCTTTGGCAAATCAGCAAAAAACACTTACGCCAGAAAAGGTTTATAACGATTCGTTAAGTGCAATTCTGAGCAATTATGCAACCCGCAATTTACCGATGACGGTAGAAAGAATGGAAAAAATTGATGCTAATCGTGCTTTCCAGATTTATAAAGAACGCTTTGCAGATGCTTCTGACTTTACGTTTTTCTTTGTCGGCAATTTCAAAAATGAAAGTATTAAACCTTTGTTAGAGAAATACTTAGGAGCTTTGCCAAGCACCAAACGCAAAGAAACTTATAAAGATTTAGGAATTCGTCCACCAAAAGGAAAAGTAGAAAAAACATTGTACAAAGGCACAGAACCTAAAGCAAGAGTAACGATGGTTTGGACGGGCGATTTCGACGGAAGTACCGAAAGTGAAACACAAGTAGAAGCTTTGGCAGAAGTATTAGAAATTAAATTAATCGAAAAACTCAGAGAAGAAGAATCAGGAGTGTATGGTGTTGGTGTAAGTGGAATTACTGGAAAAATTCCTGCCAAACGTTATAATTTCCGTATTGCTTTTGGTTGTGCTCCCGAAAATGTCGAGAAATTAGTAAATCGTACTTTAGCCGAAATTCAGAAAGTACAAGAAAAAGGAGCTGAACAAACTGATATTGATAAATTTAAAGTAGAAACTAAACGCCAAACCGAAGTACAATTAAGAGATAATGGTTTTTGGTTGAACTACCTTCAAGCTCAATATCAAAATGGCGACGATTTAAAATATATTTTGAAAGAAGAAGAAGCTTTGAAAAAAGTAACCGTAGAAAGTACCAAAGCCGCAGCCAAAAAATACTTTGCCGACAATATGGTGAAAGTAATAATGTTGCCTGAGAAAAAGTAATAAATCGTAGTACGAGTTTATCAATTTTAATCTATCCAAAGGCTGTCTTGAATTATCATTTAAGGCAGCCTTTCATCTTAATAATACACACAAATGATTCATAAAAAATACTTTATCCTATACTTTTTGCTATTCGTTTCAAGCATTTCACAGGCACAAACGGCAAAAGAGATTTATAAAAAATACATGGATGCCATTGGTGGAGAAGATAATTTTAAAGCTATCAATAGCCTCAAAATAGAAGAAAATAGTAAAAACTTCAATGCTGAAACAGATAAATCAATTAGATATAAAAAACGAAAAGACCTATTTCGTGCTGAGTATTATGAAGATTCTTCTACTTATGGGTGTTCGTGTTACGATGGTAAATTCTTTTGGCGTTTAGGGAAAAAATCAACAAAACCTAAAAATGTAAGTAGAAGCCAAAACGAAGATAAATCTTGGACAATAGATGATGAAGCAGGAGGTGAACCACTTTTTAATTCATTAATTGAATATCAGTCTTATGGCAATACGATTCATTTAGAAGAAAGCATAGAAGAAGACGATAAAGCTTACTTTGTAATTCGGGTGACATTGAAAAAACTTTCAAGCACTGATTTTTACATTAATAAAGCTACTTATTTATTGGATAAAACCGTTGAAATTAGTCAGTCGGGAGATAAAGGGGTTATGACTTTTATTAGCGATTATAGGCAAGTCGGGAATCTATTATTACCACATAAAAGAGTATCGCATCTAATGGGTCATATATTTTCAACTACAATGGTTGACAATATCACATTGAATCCAGAAATATCTGATGAGCTTTTTAAATGTGAAAGAAAATAAAGAATTGTAGCACGAGTTTCCAACTCGTGTCATATTAATTTGACGAGTTGGAAACTCGTGCTACGGTTTACTCTTCCCACTCAAAACTACGAGTAACGGCTTTTTTCCAATAATGATATAATTTCTCTCTTTTTGAAGTTTCAATATTGGGTTTCCAAGTATGAGATATTCCCCAATTTTGTTTTAAATCATCCAAATCTTCCCAATAGCCTATTGCCAAACCTGCGGCATAAGCAGCACCCAAAGCGGTAGTTTCTATCATGGCCGGACAAACCACTGGCACATCAACCATGTCTGATTGAAACTGCATTAAAGTTTCATTCACTACCATTCCGCCATCTACTCTCAACGAAGATATTTTTATGCCTGCGTCTTTTTCCATGGCTTCCAATACTTCTAAGGTTTGAAAAGCCGTAGCTTCCAATGCCGCACGAGCAATGTGTGCTTTGGTGACATAACGAGTAAGCCCAACAATTACACCACGAGCATCCGCTTGCCAATAAGGTGCGTACAAACCCGAAAAGGCTGGTACGAAGTAACATCCGCCATTGTCTTCAACAGAATTGGCTAAAGTTTCAATTTCCGAACTGGTTTTTATGATTTCTAAATTATCACGAAGCCATTGTACCAAAGCTCCTGTAATGGCAACCGAACCTTCTAAAGCATATTGTACAGGCTGATTTCCGAATTGATAAGCCACGGTAGTTAATAGACCAAAAGTAGAAGGCGTGATTTTTTCGCCTGTATTCATCAACATAAAACAGCCCGTTCCATAAGTATTTTTGGCTTCGCCTGCTGCAAAACAAGTTTGTCCGACCAAAGCTGCTTGTTGGTCACCCAAATCGCCTGCCACAGGTACGCCAGAAAGTACGCCACGTGCTTCACCATAAATTTCACTACTTGATTTTATGGCTGGTAACATGATTTTCGGGATGTTCAGTTTTTGAAGTATTTCATCGTCCCACGACAAAGATTTTAGGTTCATCAACTGCGTTCTGCTGGCATTGGTAACGTCTGTAATATGAATACCGCCATCTGTTCCGCCCGTCAAATGCCAAATGATAAAAGTATCCATATTGCCAAAAATCGCCACACCATTTTCAGCATCTTCACGCAAACCTTCTACGTTTTCTAAAAGCCATTTTAATTTTAAACCACTAAAGTACGTAGCCAAAGGCAAACCCGTTTTTTCTCTAAAACAATCTGATCCGCCTTCACTTGCCAATTCGGCTACCATATTTCCGACACGAGTATCTTGCCAAACAATGGCGTTATAATAAGGCTGACCAGTAAAACGATTCCAAACTACCGTAGTTTCTCTTTGGTTGGTAATGCCCACCGCCGCAATGTCTAAAGGTGAAAGATTGGCTTTACCCAATGCCAAACCGATTACTTCTTGTGTATTACTCCAAATTTCGTCTGAATCGTGTTCAACCCAACCAGCTTGTGGATAAATCTGTGCATGTTCTTTTTGTCCGACGGAAATTTGATTGCCTTGTTTGTCGAAAATGATGAAGCGGGTACTGGTAGTCCCTTGATCAATTGAGCCAATATACATTTTTATATGATTGTTTTTGATAGTTAAATTAGAGAGTAGTGGTGAATAAAATGACTTTTTTATAAATCATATTTCCCCAAACGTCTGTACAAGGCGGTTCGGGTTAAGCCTAATTCACGGGCGGCTTTGGTAATGTTTCCATCGTGTCGTTCGATTGCCTTTAAAATGGTTGATTTTTCCATTTCATCAATTCTTAAAGTACTGGGTTCGCTACTGACAGCAATCGGATTTTCGATAGAGGAACTTAAATCTAAATCTCGTGCCGTTAATACCTGTTCATCCGACATAATGACGGCTCTTTCGATAGCGTGTTGCAATTCTCGAATATTACCCGGAAAAGCATATTTTCGTAATTTATCTTTTGCCTTTTCGTCAATTTCGTAGAGATTTTTATGATACTGTTGTGCGTACATTTTGGTAAAATACTCTGCCAACAGCACCACATCTTCGCCACGGTTACGCAAAGGAGGTAAAGTAATTTCTATGGTATTGAGTCGATAAATCAAATCTTTCCGATATTGATTTTGTGCCGACATTTCTTTAATGGCTGCATTGGTAGCAGAAATCAAACGAATGTCAATCGGTATTGGCGAATTTGTTCCCAAGCGAGTTACTTCTCGATTTTGCAAAACTGTCAGCAATTTGGCTTGCTGAGGCAATGAAATATTTCCGATTTCATCCAAAAACAAAGTACCTTTATTGGCAGACTCAAAACGCCCAGCACGGTCTTCACGGGCATCCGTAAATGCTCCTTTTTTATGCCCAAATAATTCAGATTCAAACAAACTTTCGGTAAGCGAACCCAAATCTGCATGAACAAAAGGTTTACCTGCTCGCAATGATTTTTGGTGAATCAGTTTGGCTACTTCTCCTTTTCCTGTTCCATTTTCGCCCAAAATCAAAATATTGGCATCCGTCGGAGCAATTTTCTCGATTTTGTAGAAAATATCTTGCATCGCTTCGCTTTTGCCAAGTAAAGAATTGATGCTCGTTTGGTTACTCGTTTTTTTATTTTTATTTGAAACAGAATTTTCTACCATTGTTTTTTCAATGGCTTCTTCGATGGCAAGTAGGAGTTTTTCATTTCGCCAAGGCTTCAACACAAAATCGGTTGCTCCTTCTTTCACCGAACGCACCGCTAAGTCAATATCACCATAAGCAGTAATCATGATTACAGCCACGGATTTATTGATTTCTCTGATTTTTCGTAGCCAAAAAATACCTTCATTGCCAGTATTCAAGGAACTTTTATAATTCATATCCAGCAAAATCAAATCGAATTGATTTTGAGCCAATAAAGATTGAATACGTTCGGGATTTTTTTCTGTAACGATTTCTTTTACTTCTGGACGAAGTAGCATTTTCACCGCAACCAGTACGTCTGGGTCATCGTCGATAGCTAATATTTTGGCGTTTTTTAGGGACATGTTAGAGATTTAAGCTATGAGTTTTGAGCTGCAAGCCTTTTTTAAACAGAGTGAGCGGTTATAATGAAAATTTCAAAAACTGATAGCTCAAAGCTCATGGCTGAAAGCTGACAGCATATCCAAAGATACAATATTGCCGACAAAGGTTGCATCAGATTTTACTTCAAAGTTTTTAAATACAAAAAGCCCAAAGTTGATAGCGTACAGAAAGCTCCCATCACATACCACAAAGTACTAAAACCAAAGTGTTCAACCAATTGCGAGCCTATGGTTGGCGAAGTAATTTGTGCAAAAGAATAACACATCGAATACATCGCAATATATTGTCCACGGTTAGATTCGTCTGAGCGTTCTATCGAAAAACTTTGCATAAAAGGCATCGCAAACATCTCTCCTACTGTATTCAGCAAAATAGAAACCCAGAGTACTCCTACAAAAAAATAGATATTAAAAACCCAAAAAGAAAAAGCCGTCAGGATTGTTCCGATAGCAATAAGGTTTGCTTTCGGAAATCTTCCGTCTAATTGATGTACCAAAATCATCTCTACAAAAGCAATCAGTAGCCCATTTGTTACCATCAATAAACCTATTTGCGATTCTGGCAAATGATAAATCGTTCGGAAATAAAGCGGTTCTAAACTAAATAATTGAAAAAACGAAATGGCATAAAGCGTAACACAAAATACAAAAAACCAGTAAACGCTATCTCTGTACGGTGACTTTACGAAGGGTTTTTCTAAGCTTTGCTCGCTCTTATTCAGTTTGTTTTGTTGAGGAGCTTTTAATAAAATTCTCAGTAAAATTGCGGCTACAATACAAGTAATACCGTCTGCCCAAAAGAGTAAGTCATAATCTATTTCGGCAAGTATTCCGCCCATTCCCCCACCTATCGACCAGCCTAAATTGATTGCCAAACGGTTTAATGAAAACGAACGAGTTCTGTTTTCTGCTTCGCTATAATGTGCCAAAGCTGCGGCATTGGCGGGTCGGAAACAGTCGCCGAATAAAGTAAAAATAAATACGCCCACACAAATCGCATAAAAATTTGTGAGGTGCATCAGTACCAACAAGATGATTCCTGCCAACAATAAACTAAAAAACTGGATGGGATAAAAGCCAATTTTGTCCGTCAGTTTACCCCCCAAGAAAGTACCACACAAAGCACCAACGCCATAAACCGCCATAATAATACCTGTATCGGCAACACTAAAATGGAGTTTTTGGGTAAGATACAATGACAAAAAAGGCAAAACCATTGTGCCACTTCTGTTCACAAACATCACACCCGAAAGCAACCATACAGACTTTGGTAAGCCTAAATATGCGTTACGGTAAAGTTGTATAGATTTACTTAACATGCATTTTTTGGGAGTACTGAGCTTTAAGATTAGGGATAAATTAGGGATATTAGACTTAAAAGCAGATTATTTTGTCTATTTTATATTGATATTTAGTACAATTTTCTTAAATAGTTTAAAAATTTCTATAAAAAGCCTTTTTTTCTAAAGTAAAAATACTAATTTGACTATAATTCGTACTAAGTACAATTACCTCCTTCCTATCAAAATATATTATTTTTTTACCATAGCCACCAATAAAGAATATGATCAAAGAACCCATCATCCTAACGGTTGACTCTATTGAAACCTTAGTGGCGAATATCGCCGAAGAGTTATTAAAAGGTCAGAATACCTACAAATTTGAAACAGCAGCTATTAAAAGAAAAATTAAGATTGGAATGCTCAGAACAATTTCTTTTCAAGAAGCCATGAGTAAGCCTCAGCAACAAACATCATAAAAAATACAAAGACATTACCAACCTTACCGCCATAAGGTTACGATGTTGCTTACTGGTTTGGCTTTCAAATATTAAAGTTTTTCTTTCAAAAAGTCGGCGGTATAATTGCCTTCCAATTTTACCATCATTTCGGGTGTGCCTTCAAAGGTAACAAAGCCTCCTTTTTCTCCACCTTCTGGGCCTAAGTCGATGATATAATCTGAAGATTTTATCACTTCCATATTATGTTCAATGATAATGACGGAGTCTCCTTGTTCTACCAAAGCATTAATGGCTTTCAATAATTTTTTAATGTCGTGAAAATGTAAACCTGTGGTAGGTTCATCAAAAATGAAAAGTGTTTTGCCTTTGTTCGGGTTTCCTTTTCCTAAGAAACTCGCCAATTTTACTCTTTGGGCTTCTCCGCCCGAAAGAGAATTAGACGATTGCCCTAATTTTACGTAGCCCAAACCTACTTCTTGGAGTGGCAATAATTTGTCGGCTAATCTTGGTTGGTCTTTTTGGAAAAGTTCAATGGCTTCATCGACTGTCATGTCTAACAAGTCGGCAATATCTTTGTCGTTGTATTTTACGTCTAAAATTTCCTGTTTAAAACGTTTGCCTCCGCAAGACTCACACTTCAATTTTACATCTGCCATAAATTGCATTTCAATTGTCACGAAGCCTTCGCCTTGGCAGGTTTCGCAGCGTCCACCTTCTACATTGAATGAAAAATGGGCAGGTTTATAACCTCTTGCTTTTGAAATGGGTTGTTCGGAATACAGCAATCTGATTTGGTCATAAGCCTTTACGTAAGTCACAGGATTTGAGCGGGACGATTTTCCAATTGGATTCTGGTCAACCATTTCTACGGCTTCAATCTTGCCAATACTTCCACTGATTTCAGCATATTTCCCTGCTTCGTCGGTATAAGTACCCAAATGACGACCCAAAGCTGGATATAAAATCTTACGAATTAAAGTTGATTTTCCAGAACCACTTACACCCGTTACCGCAATCAAAATGCCTAATGGAAATTTTACAGAAATATCTTTTAAATTATTCTCGTAAGCTCCTTTTACTTCAATAAAACTGGTTGATTTTCTACGGAATTTGGGTACTTCAATAGTATCTCTTTCCGTTAAAAAATTAATCGTATGCGAAAAGGCTTGTGCTGGATTTGCTTGATTTTCAAGCGAATTAATCGTTTCCCAATTGCCTTGAAAAACCAGTTTTCCACCATTACTTCCTGCATCTGGACCAATATCAATAATTTGGTCGGCTGCACGCATTACTTCTTCTTCGTGTTCTACCACGATTACGGTATTTCCCATATCTCGCAGCGATTCCAAAACAGAAACCAAACGCTTGGTATCTCTCGGATGCAAACCGATAGAAGGTTCATCCAAAATGTACATTGAACCCACCAAGGCACTTCCCAAAGAAGTAGCCAATTTGATGCGTTGAAACTCTCCACCCGAAAGTGTTGAAGATAAACGGTTGAGGGTTAAATAGCCCAAACCTACTTTCTCCATGTACTCTAAACGAGTTTCAATTTCCAATAAAATTCTTTTTGAAACACCATATTGATAATCGGGTAAATCAAGATTTTTGAAGAAATCACTTACATCACTCAGTGGCATAAGTACCAAATCTATGATTGACTTCCCTCCTATTTTTACATAACCTGCATCTTTACGCAAACGTGAACCTTTACAATCTGGACAAGTGGTGCGTCCACGGTAGCGTGAAAGCATTACTCTGTATTGAATTTTGTGCGTTTCTTTTTCGAGCATCACAAAGAAATCGTCCAGACCTTGAAAGTACTCATTGCCTGTCCAAAGTAATTCCTTTTGCTCATCGCTTAAATCTTTATAAGGTCGGTGAATCGGAAAATCGAATTTTGCTCCATTTTTCAATAATGGAATCAGCCATTCGTTCATTTTTTCACTTCTCCACGGAGCAATCGCTCCTTCATACACAGAAATGCCTTTGTCAGGAATGATTAAATCAGGGTCGAGTCCGAGAATTCTACCAAAACCTTCACAGCGTTTGCAAGCTCCATAAGGATTATTGAAGCTCAATAAATTCAAAGAAGGTTCTTCAAAAACAATTCCATCGGCTTCAAATCTATCAGAAAACGTTTTGGTTTCATCGCCTACAATTTCTACGAAACAAGTACCATTTCCTTCAAAAAAAGCGGTTTGGATAGAATCCGAAAGACGGAATTGTGTTTCCTCATCTGGCTGACCGTCAGCATCTTTTTTAATCACCACACGGTCGATGAGAATTTTATAATTATTACTGAATAAATCTATGGCAGGAAGATTTTTCAGTGCTTCTTTGTCTTCTAAAAGTTCTTCTAAAAATTTCGTTTCTTCATCAATGACAATACGAGTATAGCCTTTTTGAAGTAAAATTTTCATTTCTTCCGAAAGTTTCCGTCCTTCTTTCAAATACAATGGCGACAGCACCATTACCCTTTGTCCTTCGTCTTTTGTAAACAAATAATTCACAACGTCCGTCACCGTATCTTTTCGTACTTCATTACCCGAAATTGGCGAAAAAGTAGTCCCGATTCTGGCAAAAAGTAATTTTAGATAATCGTAAATTTCGGTAGTAGTTCCTACGGTTGAACGTGGGTTTTTACTCGAAACTTTTTGTTCGATAGCAATCGCTGGAGAAATTCCTTTGATATAATCGACATCAGGTTTTTCCATTCGTCCCAAGAATTGACGAGTATAAGCACTTAAACTTTCTACATACATTCGTTGCCCTTCGGCAAAAAGCGTATCAAAAGCCAAAGAAGATTTACCAGAACCCGACAAACCCGTAATTACGACTAATTTGTTACGAGGAATGGCAACGTCAATATTTTTTAGGTTATTTACTCTTGCCCCTTTGATAATAATAAAACGTTTAGGGTCAAGGTCTTCAAAAGCAGTAGGAAGCGAGTTGATGATTTCGGAATTGTTCATGAAACAAAGATAAGAAATTCTGGGCTGCGAAAATTCGGTGAAGTGATTCTATTCACCGTTGTAAAGCTTAAAATATGGTTTTGTTTATTAGAGACACCAATTCCGAAAAGATTGTTTCGGGCTTTGTAAGAAAATGGATAATCTTTGCGTTAAATTAGCGTTTTCTGTGAAAAGAAAACCTAAAATCTTTCAAAAACCTTGAATACTTTTTGACTAACCACTGTTCTTTTCAAAAAAGTATTCCCACAAAAATTTAATACTTACAACCATGCAAAAAATATTATTCATTTTATTTTTATCCATAGCCACTTACGCTGGTACTTTTGCACAAACTCCCGTAGTGATTAAGCAAGACAGTACTGTACAAGATTTAGACGAAGAGGAAGAAGTAGATGTACGAGATTTGCCTTTCCGTGAACGTATTCGTTTTGGTGGCGGTATCGGTGGCTTACAGTTTGGTAGCCCTACCGTTATTGCAGTATCGCCAATGGCTGGCTACCAAGTCACAAACGACTTAACAGTCGGATTAGCCGTTGATTATCAATATTATAAGTATCGCAATTCAGCAGCACAAAACCAATACGGGCCAAGAGTTTTCGGGCAATATCGTTTACATTTCTTGGATGTGATTGCTTCAAATATGTTTTTACAGGCAGAACTACAGAAATATTATTTTACTCAAGGAGCGATTGCAAATCAGCCCAGTATTTCTAATGAATATAAATTACAAACTTTGGCTGGTATAGGAGCTGGTTTTGGAGGGCTTCAGTTTACTGTCCTCTATAATCTTACTTATGACGATACTATTTCCCCGATAACAGGCTTTAGAAACTCTCCTTATGGAAGCCCTTGGGTAATCCGTATTGGTGGATTTTTCTTCTAAAAATATTTCAAACAAACGATTGTCTTAGAGGCGGATTTTTCAATCCGCCTATTTTTTTGAAAATCCAAAAACGATGAATAAAAATATACTCAAACTCTATCAGTTAGCAGAAAAACCTTCACGGAAAATCATCGGATTGATGTCGGGTACTTCTTTAGACGGCTTGGATATTGCTCTTTGCGAAATTGCAGGCAGTGGCGAAAACACCCAAGTAAAAGTATTGCATTTCACAACGGTAGATTATACGGAAAATATCAAAACAGAAATCCGAAAAGTATTTGCCAAACAACAAATTGATTTTCAACATTTGGCTTTGCTGAATGAATGGATTGGCGAATTACACGCTGAGATGATTCTGAGCAGTTTGCAAGAATGGAATATTGCTGCCGAAACGATAGATTTGATAGCTTCGCATGGACAAACAGTAATGCACGCACCCAAGATTTTACATCGACAAGCTATGTTTCCGAATGCTACTTTACAAATCGGCGACGGCGACCATATTGCGGTAAAAACGGGTATTATTACGCTTTCGGATTTCAGACAAAAACACCTTGCCGCAGGTGGTGAGGGAGCTCCTTTAGCCGTTTATGGCGATTATTTTATTTTCGGGAAAAAAGGCGAAAACCGTATTTTACTCAATATGGGAGGCATTGCTAATTTTACTTTTTTGCCTGCCAGTATGAACCCCGAAGAAGTATTTGTTACCGACACAGGCACTGGCAATACTCTGATTGACGCTTTTACAAGATTACATTTTCCTGATTTGGCTTATGATAAAGATGCCCAAATAGCCCAACAAGGACAAGTAAATTCTTCGCTTTTGAGTGAATTAAAAAATGACGTTTTCTTTACAGGAAGTTTTCCGAAAACTACTGGGCCAGAATTATTTAGTGTAGATTATGTAAAAAAAGCTCAGGCGAAAAGTAATACAGAAAGTATTTCAATCAACGATTTATTAGCTACACTTACTCGTTTTAGTGCCGAAACTATTTCCGAAGCGATTCATTGGGCGGTAGGTTCTCAAGCCTTATCGGATTTTAATATTTACCTTTCTGGTGGCGGAATGCACAATCCTTTGTTGGTTACTTGGCTAAAAGCGTTGATTCCTGCTAATTTCTTCAAAACGGATGATTTGGGCATTTCTGGCGATGCCAAAGAAGCAGTACTTTTTGCTATTTTAGCGAATGAAACCGTTGCAGGAGGAGATTCAGATTTTGGAACAAGAAAAGGCATTCCTTCTGTAACGATGGGAAAAATTTCTTTTCCGACTTAGTGCAACCTTTGATACTTTGCGTGCATCTAATGGTTTGGGAGTTGGGATTTCGGACATCGGATTTCGGGTATCAGACTTTGGATTTGGGATTTCAGGTTTCTGACTTATTATATAAATTAAAAAATCACTAAATCACCAATTCACAACTCACTCATTCACTAAATCACAATTGAAAACAATTAGAACAATAAATAACATGAAAAGTATCACTAAATCTCTTTTAACAATCTTATTTACAATCACTTGTGTTGTAAATGCTTCTTCGCAAATCACGAAAGAAAATCGTTCGATAACAGGTTTTAAAGCTATTCGTGTCACCAGCGGTATAGATTTATACATCAAACAAGGCAGTAGCGAATCGGTTACGGTAAGTGCCGAGAAAGACAAATTGGACAATATCATTACAGAACTAAAAGACGGAGCTTTGAGTATATCTGTTGAAAACTCAAAATGGGGCTGGTTTAATTGGAATACAAAACCAGTAAAAGTATATGTTACGATTAAAGATTTAACAGGAATCTCAGCTACGGGCGGAAGTGACGTTTATTCAGAAGGTAAATTAGATTTAATTAAACTCAACGTAAGTGCAACGGGCGGAAGCGATATTAAATTAGAAGTAGATGCTGACGAAATTATTTGTCATACTACTGGAGGTTCGGACGTGAGTTTATCAGGAACAACATCTGTTTTTAAAGCAAGTTCAACAGGTGGAAGCGATTTGAAAGCAAGTAATCTAAAAGCCAACTATTGCAGTGTTTCTTCAACGGGCGGTTCAGACGCTTATGTTTGGGCTGAAAAAGAAATCAGTATTTCTGCCACAGGCGGTAGCGATGTTTACTACAAAGGCAATGCAAGAGTAGTGAAATCAACTTCGACGGGTGGTTCGGATGTTCATAAACAATAAAAAAATGGGCTTGTGGAGATTATCCACAAGCCCATTTTTTTTATTAACAAATACTAAAATTTAGGACACTTCAACTCGCCTTTTCTTGAACGAACATTTTTGCGGGGTTCTATCAAATCACTAAAAATATATGAAATAGAAATTTCGTGTGCTCCACCTGTTGAACTCAATCTCGAAATCGTTACATCGTAACTATAACCAATCGAAAAATTATCTTGTCGATAACCCACCAAAAGTACCGCTGCATCTTGACTGACGATACTTACATTGTCTTTTTTATAACTTTTTAGAGGAATTCCTCTGTACCAAGCCCCAAGTACCATCGGAGCGTAAGTTAGGTACGCACCCACATCCAATTGGTCTGACTGCCCTTGTTTTTTATAGTGAATGACAGGCGTAATACTTTTCTCACGGTCGATGGCGTCGCCCAAATTATTTCCAATCATATAATCTTCCAAGCCAATTCTAAAACCTGCTTGAATCCCAAATTTCATTGGCAAACGAGCATCATTGTTATTGAAAGACTGGTTTGGTCGATTGATGTGATGCACTGATGCACCAATCCAAAACTGTTCTGAATACACCAAAGCTCCTGTTGAAAAATCAGCATATTTCAATTGTGGACTACTATTATTGCCTTGTAAAATCGGGTCAGAAGAGAGCGTTGGATAATTTCCTGTTTGTAAGTAATTACTAATTTGGTCGCCAAAAGTATAATCTGCAAAATTGATTCTTCGGGTTACATACGAGCCTTGCACACCCAAATTTGCCCGTAAACCTTCATTAATTTTTAAATGATATGAGTAAATCGCTCCAATATCCGTAGTGGTTAAATTGGTAAACTGGCGGTCGGTTGTCAATAAAAGCCCGACACCGCTATTGAATTTATCCAAATACAAATCTGTTGATAAAGATGAAGTAACAAAATTTGCACTCAATGATGGCCATTGATTTCTATGGTTTAGGCTTACTCTCGGAGCTTTAGCTGCCCCCGCAAAAGCAGGATTCAAAAACAAAGGAGAAGCATAAAATTGAGAATATTGAGGGTCTTGAGCTTCCGCATATAAGCAAGAAAACAGACTCAAAATCAATATAAAAATTCTTTTCAACATATTTTAGAAATGCTTATTTAGTGGTTTTAAATCTATCTTCTTTACCTTAGTCAAGCTTATCGTCAAAAGGGTTGCTTTCATGCGTACCAGCTTTTGCATTAAAACTAAAAATGCCATTACTTTTATACAATTTTATTGAATTTTTATCAAAAAACTGTACCCTGCACATATTGTATAGTACTATTCTGAACAGCTTCTGAAATTTTTAAGCGTAATTTACGTTTATTTATGGCTAATTGTCATAAAAATACGTTTATATCAATAATACCTATCTAAAATATTATCTGTATCATTTTTGAGTAAATCAGGTAATCTATTTCAAATAATAACCTCACTAAAAACTTGACGCTAAAGGCTAATTTGGGTATTTTTCATATCCAACCTTTTGAAAAGAATACCTGTCTATATTAATAAACAAAGAGTATTTTCAATTTTTATAACGAACGAATGTTTAGAATTAGTAGCATACAACGATTTTTTTTGATTTTCTCTTGTGTTTTACTCACATGGGTAATGTCAAATACCGCTCATGCACAGTTCAGCGTTTCAAAAACTTGCTTGTCGGAATGTTCAGATACAACGGCTGCTACCGTTTTCAAAGACCTTGTGGCAACACCCGCTACGGCTTGGCTTTGGGATTTTGGTGACCCCATCAGTGCAACAGCCAATACTTCTACTCTAAAAAATCCTACTCACTTATACAGCACGCCCGGCACAAAAACCGTTACGCTTACTCGTACCGAAGGGGGCGTTCCTGTGGTTTATACCAAAACTTTTGAAATTTTCGCTCCTCCACAAGCATTCTTTTTAGGAAAAACAGCCGCCCAACAAGATACCACCATTTGTAATGGAGGCTCAATCGTATTGAATCCTTATCCCAATGGCGGAGCGATGCCACAGTATGAATACCGTTGGTTTCCTAAGGGAGATTCGCAACAAACTTTAATTGCAGACACTACCAGTTGCTATTCTGTACAAGTAACAGATCCAATTACAGGTTGTTCGGCACAAAATAAAATCAATGTTCAGTTATGCGTTCCGCCTCCACCAAGACCCCCAGAAGATTTTTGGTACTTTGGGAATAATGCAGGCATTAAATTTTCAAACGGTTCTGCTTCTGCTGATACACAGGGAAAAGTAAATACAGTAGAAGGGGTTTCGTCTATTGCTGATGCCAACGGAAACCTTTTGTTTTATACAGACGGACGAAGAGTATATTATAAAGATGGTACAGAAATGGGAGCTATCAATCCCACGGATACCCTGAAAGGTAGTTCGTTTTCTACCCAAGCAGCCGTAATTGTCCCACAGCCAAGCTGTCAGGGCTGTCAGTCTATTTATTATATTTTTACAACAACAGAAATCAATGGCGAAAAAAAGCTTACTTATTCAGTCGTTGATATTCGTTTGAATGAAGGAAAAGGAAAGGTGATTCAGAAGAATCTTCCATTAGATGATGTGTCTTCAACAGAAAATTTAATTTCAACTTTTGTGCAAAAAGACTCTACCTATTGGGTGATTTCGCACGACTATGGTACAAATACTTATCGGATGTATCGTGTAACCAAAAACGGTATTTCTATTTCAAAGACGATTGATATTGGTTCAGCAATAGATTCTACACAAAAAGCAGAAGGCTATTTAAAAGTATCGCAAGACGCTACAAAAATGGCGATAGCGATTCCGGGCGGAGCAAGGAATTTAGTAGAAGTATATGATTTTGTAGATTCTACGGGAGCAATTCTAAACAAAAGAGTTATCGACTTGGGGCCAGCACCGCCAACAGTATATGGAGTAGAGTTTTCGCCCAATAGTCAAAACTTATTTGTAACGATGAAAGCCGACACTATCAAAAAACCGGGGTCGTATTCATCATTACTCCGATTTGATTTAACACAAGGCGATTCTGTGTCTTTAGCAAAATCAAAAATTACTTTAGATTCTTCTAAAAAAGAATATTATGGTGCTATACAATTAGCACCCGACAATCGGATTTATTTAGCCGTACAAGGCAGCGATACTTTGGGTGTAATAAAAATGCCCAACGATACCGTGTCTTATACAACAACGAATAAAGTTAAGATTGATACTGCTTATTATGACAGAAATGCCTTTAGCTTAAATGGCAAAACAAGCCAGTTGGGTTTACCGACTACTTCTATGATTGTTAGAACTGAAAGTTCAGGCGTAGGCGTAATGGCTTCTGATACTTGTTTTGGTTTACCTTCAAGTTTTCAAACAAATCATCTTTGCGAAGGCGTAACGTTTAAAAATACCCGTACCGACTGGTATTTTTATAGAGGAACGCCCCCTCAGCCCGGCGAAGGTGGTAAATATACCTTACCTGCTGGAGCAATTTATCAAAAATCAGGCGGAGCAGGCGACGCAGGCTTGCAAGTAACCCATACTTTTGATAGCCCCGGCAAGTACTATGTTTTTGTAAGTATGGGAAATCAATGTTTGCCCGATACCATACTTCCGCCCGAAGAGTTTGAAATATTTGCTTATCCAAATCCTGATTTAGGCCCAGATGTACAACTCTGTGCCAGCACGACAACGTTAAATTCAAATAATACGGTTGATAACAGCCGTTACTTTTGGTTGTTTAATGGTAGTTTTCTTCCAAATAATTCACTAAGTACACTTACAGCTACGAGGTCAGGAAAATATACCGTCGCAGTTGAAAGCAATGGTTGTGTTTCTCAAGATTCAATTTATGTAAGCTTGTATCAAGCAAAACCATTTAGTATTGGGGCAGATACTACTATTTGTCAGAATGCTACCTTTACTTTATCTGCCGCCAATGCAGGGGATGCTACCAGTACTTATACATGGAATACTGGACAAACAACATCAAGTATATTAGTGACAAGACCGGGAACATACTCGGTAACTGTAACAACAAATGGCTGTGAAAGTACAGACCAAGTAATAGTAAATGCTTTACCCAGAAGGATATATTCACTCTCGACAAAAACGCCAAGTACTTGCGTACTGAAAGACGGGCAGATAAGTGTTCAGAATCTTTCTGCCAATGATACTTATACTTTTACATGGTTTAAAGACGGCGTTCAACTGTATGGGCAGAATAGTAGCTCTCTTAACGGTTTAGATGCAGGAAGTTATCGAGTATTAATTCAAAGTAGGCTTTCTTGTGATACCACTATCAATATTTCATTATTATCGGTGAATACCAGACCCAATATTGTAGTACAGCCTGTTGATACTTATTGTGATGTATTAACAGATGGTGCAATTAACTTTACGGTAAATGCCAATAGTGGTATTCAGCCCAATATTTATGATTTGAAACTAAATGGTACTCCCGATTTAGCGATTAGCAATGGGACATTAAGTTCTATTCAAACAACTACTCCTCGCAACTATTCAATTGGTGGTTTGGGGGCAGGTTCTTATACTTTGGAGTTGACGGATGCTTCGGGCTGTAAGTTTATTGAAAATAATCTTACAATAGCTGTTCGACCGAGAACTGTTACGTCCATTATCACGCCTCCAAGCGAATGTCAGGGGGCAACTATTACACTAACAGCACAAAATACCAATGGAAGTATTTATTGGAGTACAGGAGCAACCACCCCAAGTATTCCCGTTACTTTTAACGGTACTTATTACGTAACCGTAACTGATGCCTCTGGGCGATGTGTAAGTACGGCTCGTTCTAATGTAACGTTCAAACCTTTACCTGCCATTGGGTTGAATATTCCTTTCAATATTTGTAGTGGTACAAACCCTATCCAGTTGGTTGCTATTCCTACAACAGGTACTTGGCAAGGAACAAATGTAAGTTCAACAGGGCTATTTACTCCGCCGTCAACAGGCGGACAAACGAGTACCGTAAGATATGAAGTAACAGGTACAAATGGTTGCGTAAATAGTGCCAGTAGAGTGATACAAATCATACAAACGCCTACTGTAAACTTAGGACCAGACGGTAATATTTGTAAAAATGGGGTCGATTTTATCGGAATAGCCCCAGAAAACGGTGTTACTTATCGCTGGAATACAGGGCAAACAACAAGTACTATTATTCCACAGCAGTCGGGTAACTTTACACTTACGGCAGTGAATAGTATTTGTACTGCCAGAGACGACATCAATATCATTTTGTTGCCTTCGCCATACATTCCATTGAAAGAGGAATTTGCTCTTTGCGTACCAGACAATTTACCGATTAAATTAGAAGCAAACGCAGGACAAAATGTAACTTATCGCTGGACACCCGGTGGGCAAACCGAGTCATCTATATATGTATCAAACATTGGTACGTATTCAGTAGCTGTTACCAATACCTTTGGTTGTACTTCTATCGCCTCAACCAATGTGGTGGACAGATGTGAGCCGAGTATTTTAGTGCCAACGATTTTTACACCTAACGGCGACAATCTTAACAATTCGTTCCAAGTTTTTACGGCACATATTACAGATTATGAACTCAAAATTTACAACCGTTGGGGCGAATTAGTTTTTGTATCAACTGACAAAGAAGTTTTTTGGGATGGCAAGTACAAAGGCGTGTTGGTAAAACCCGATTCATTCGCTTGGGAAATCACTTATAAATCTGAATATTTCCCCGAACGAGGTACATTAAAGAAACAAGGAGCTGTTACGGTAGCTTGGTAAACAAAAAAGCGTTGAAAACCACTTGAAGTTTTCAACGCTTTTTGTTTTTAGATAGACAACTTATGGCTATTCACTAAATGAAATAAGCTATTATCTAAATGATGATGGCTATTATCTAAATAAAATGAGCTTGTATCTAAATAATGGTGGCGATTCACTAAATGATGATAGGCTATTATCTAAAAGATGATGCCTATTTACTAAATGAAATGGGCTATTATCTAAAGAATGATGGCTATTTATTAGATTAAAGTCTTTATTTACAAGACTAAAGCCTAATAACGCCAAATGCAATTGGCATCACGCCAGATGAAAGCCTAATAACTCCAAATGTAATTGGCATCACGCCAGATGAAAGCCTAATAACTCCAAATGTAATTGGCATCACGCCAGATAAAGGCATTATAACGCTAAATACAATTGGCATAACTCCAGATAAAAGCCTCATAACGCTTAATGTTATTGGCATCACGCCAGATGAAAGCCTAATAACTCCAAATGTAATTGGCATCACGCCAGATAAAGGCATTATAACGCTAAATACAATTGGCATAACTCCAGATAAAAGCCTCATAACGCTAAAGATAAGTAGCATCACACCAGAGAAAAGTCTTATATTAAACAACTCATGGCATGACTAATAGTAATCTGTCAATTGTTAACTCATCCCATTAGTCATGCCATGAGTAATTAGTGGCAATTAAAGCTTTTATAAAGGCTTAATCAACATCGCTTTTACCGTTTAATAAAATTAAGCTCTTCCTCATGCTTTTATTTTGTTATTTCATTAACTTAGAATTGTTTGAATACAAATAGTCAATTTGTATCCAAAGAATATCGACGTTTAGTTATAATAAAACAGCCCAAAAATGTATTCTTACGCCGTTGCCCGTGTCATCACGGGCAATATTTCGTTGATTTGTCTATTAAACTGGCAAAATGCTCGTGGAGACACGAGCAATGGCACAAAAACTTCTGGCGTTTTAACCAAATAAAAACAGATTGGATATTTAGAAATAAATACTTAGTTTTAAAAAAAGAGTGGACTAACTAACTAATTCAGATACATACAATATAACCGCCATAAGGCTATGTTTTTTATAGTTTATGGCGGTTATATATTCGTTATAGGCTATTTTAAAACGACACAATGAAAAAATATTTAGCGACATTATTTTTAGTTTTAGTTGGACTAACCCTTTTCGGACAAAACGCTGACGAGTTAAATGAACAAGCGAAGAAATTCATAGAAACTCAACAGTTTGATAAAGCAGTTCCATTACTTAAACAATCAGCCGAATTAGGAAATGCCGAAGCTCAATATAATTTAGGCTATTGCTATCACGCAGGCGTTGTTGTTGAAAAAAATCAAAAAAAGGCAATCGAATGGTATTTAAAATCTGCCGAACAAGGATTTAATGACGCATTATACCAAATGATGATGGCTTATGGTAACGGAGACGGTGTTGAACAAGACCCTAAAAAAGCATTTTCTTACGCTCTAAAATGTGCTCAAAACAACGATGGAACCTGTATGTGGAATGTTGTTAATTGTTACTACTCAGGAATAGGTGTTGACAAAAACATTGACAAAATGCTTGAATGGGCTACAAGACTTGGAAAATTAGATAATCCTGAAAACTTATCTAAAAGTGGTTATATCACTTCGACACGACTACAACTCGCTAATATGTATCGTGATGGAAAGGACATTAAACAGGATTATTTTAAAAGCTATTTGTGGTTTTTAGTTTATAATGAATTTAAAGTTGACTTTTCCGTTTTACAACAGCAACAAGTAATAAAAGACATTCAAGATTTAGAAACTAAGCTAACAAATGAACAAAAAGCAAACGGACAGAGAGAAGCGGAAAAGTTATTAGGACGACACTTAAAGAATATAAGGAATTTATACAAGACAGACATATAAAAAACAGCCTGTAACACGGGTTTTACGTCAGGCTGGATGACATGCAAACCTGAAACTTTGTGCTTTTAATGAACTTTTATGTTCCGAAACCCGCCCGAACGCCAAGCCTTTTTCGTTGTGTGCAATTAAACAAACCTTCTCAATGTGCAAGTTTCTTCTAACAGCTTTTCTTTTTTGTTTTATTTCCTGTTCGACATCGAAAGAGAGTATGTCTGCTTATAACACAAATGACATAAACAGACTTGTAGCTTTAAGTGGAACGATTAAAACAGAATATACAAAAACAGAGTACGGACCGAATACCTTTAGAATAACAGATGTAAGACTTAGGGACAGTTTGACTATGCTAAACATTTCTTCGATTTCGATTAAATACTCTCAAGACACAATAAATTCGAACGAGTATTTCTATGGCAACAGCATAGTATTACCTGACAGTTGCATCATTTTTTCAAAGGACGATTATAAAGCAACAAACGACCAAGTGACTTCAACGTTGTTATTCTATTTTTTTAATAAAGTAAGACCTTTGAACTTTCATTTTAGCACTTATAAGCCAATAAACGAAAAGACGAAGAAAGTCAATGACAGTATATGGATTTACAAATCTGTACATCAACTGGTAGTAGTTCATTGACAATGTAAATAACTGTAAACAACATTAGGTTGGGTATTATTGAGGCTTGGTAAAACAAAAAAGCGTTGAAAACCATTTGAAGTTTTCAACGCTTTTTTGTTTTCGGGTTGGAAACCCGAATTACTGTCCTTTTACCATTTTTACGAAGGCTTTTGTATCGCCGTCTAAATCTGTGGAGGTACTTAGCATTTTGATAAAGGCACTACCAATAATTGCTCCTGCCGAATGTGATGATGCTTTTTTGAAGGTTTCATTATCTGAAATACCAAAACCGATGAGTCTTGGGTTTTTCAAATTCATGGCATTTACTCTCTCAAAATACTCTTCTTGTGCATCTGAAATACCAGATTTTGCCCCAGTAGTACTTGCCGACGAAACCATGTAGATAAAACCATGTGATATTTCGTCGATATGTCTGATTCTGCTTTCGCTGGTTTGCGGCGTAATCAAGAAAATATTCAGAATACCGTACTTATCAAAAATGGCTTTGTATTCTTCTTCATAAACGCTTGCTGGCATATCGGGCAAAATCAAACCATCAATGCCTACTTCTTGACATTTCTGACAAAAAGCTTCAACGCCAAATTGTAAAACTGGATTTACATAACCCATCAATAAAATGGGAACGGTAATACCTTCTTCACGAATACCTGCCAATTGTTCAAACAAAAGCTTTACCGTCATGCCATTGTCCAAAGCCACTTGGTTGGCTTGTTGAATCGTCTCGCCATCTGCCACTGGGTCTGAATAAGGCATTCCGATTTCGACTAAATCTGCTCCGCCTTCTTGTAAAGACTTCAAAATCAATTTTGTATCATTGATTTTTGGGAAACCAGCAGTAAAGTAAACATTAAGATTATTAGTCTTTTTTTCTGAAAAAAGTGCTGTAATACGGTTCATATAACTAAAGACCTCACCCCCCGCCCCCCTCTCCTGTTGAGAGGGGGAGATACTTTGGATGATAAGCTCCCCCTCTCAACAGGAGAGGGGGCTGGGGGGTGAGGTTTTATTTTTTTATTGTAAAATTCCTTGTGATAATTCTTTAAAATCAAGTCCATCAAAAGTACCTGACGACATCATTAATAAATTACAGCTACGCCATCGCTCGCCTAATAAAAAGGCTTTCAGCGTATCACGCTCGGTAAAAACTAATAAATTCGGATTATTGAAATGACTTTTAATGTCTTCGGGCGTAATAGCTGGCAATTTTTTATGTGCCAATGTTTTTGGACTGAAATAAACAATGGCGACATCGGCAGCATTCAGTTTATTTACGTACTCGCCCAAAAAGTTTTTATTCAAACTACTGAAAGTATGAAGTTCCAAACAAGCCACCAATTTACGATTGGGAAATTGTGCTTTTACGGCTTTGGTGGTTGCTTCTACTTTTGAAGGAGCATGAGCAAAATCTTTATAGATGATTGTTTCATCGTTTTCAGCTACTAATTCCAAACGTTTAGCTGCACCTTTGAAAGAAGGAATGGCTTGGTAAAACTCCTCTTCTTCGATACCGATTTGAGAAAGTACCAATTTTGCACCATTCAAATTTTTCAAATTATGTTCTCCGAATACTTCAATTTCCAATTCCTTTTTGTCAGGTAAAATCAAGAATGTTTTTCCATTTTTTACTTTATAAGGATGAGCTTTGTACGGAAACTTCCTTACGCTTTCGTATTCTTTTTCGCCGATTTTTTTCACTAAAGCGTCTGTTTCATCATATACAAAACTTCCTGCTTTGGGCAAAGTATCAGCCAATAATTCAAATTGATGTACGTAATCGTTGAAATCTGGATAGACATTGATATGATCCCAAGCAATGCCCGACATCAACATTACGTGTGGATGATAATGCAAAAATTTAGGTTGGCGGTCGATTGGCGAGGATAAGTATTCATCACCTTCAATCACAATTACGGGAGCATCCGACAAACTTGCCATCGTATCGAAGCCTTCAATTCTTGCTCCAACCATATAGTCAAATTTACGTTTGTGATACTTCAATACGTGCAGAATCATAGAAGTAATAGTGGTTTTTCCATGACTTCCAGCAATCACTACACGTTGTTTATGCAAACTTTGGCTGTAAATAAATTCGGGATATGAGTAAATTTTAATGCCCAATTCCTGAGCTTTAGCCAATTCTGGATTATCCACACGAGCGTGCATTCCTAAAATTACACAAGTTAAATCATGGGTAATTTTTTCAGGAAACCAACCAATTTCAGCAGGAAGTAAGCCTTTTTCAGCTAACAAAGTGCGTGAAGGCTCATAGATTTCATCATCCGAACCCGTAATTTGGTAGCCTTTGTTATGTAAATCAATGGCCAAATTGTGCATTGCTGCACCCCCAATAGCAATAAAATGTATTTTTTCCATGAAACCAATTTTACGGAAAGATCTCTCCGTAGAAACTAAAACTAAAAACGGAACGTTAAATATTGAATATATCCAATTTTTATGCTTGCAAAGGTCATACTTTTATTGCACTTTTGCACGCTTTTTATTGTAGCTTTTCGTTTATATACAACAATCAAAAAGTATATTTACATAAAAAAACAAGGTGGTTAGTAGCCACGAAGTTAAAAGTATTTTAATCAAAACCCCGCATTTATGCTTTTCGCAGTAGGATGAAAAATTACATTGACCTAATTGACCAAACCATTGAGTTCCCAACTTTGGAATTCAACATTGACCAAGACAATGAACTTTTGTTCAATAATGTGCCACTCATGGACATTATCCAGCAATATGGTACACCCTTGAAAATTACGTACTTACCTAAAGTTGGCGAGCATATCGAGAATGCCAAAAGGATGTTTAAGAACGCCATCAAAAAGTACAACTATAAGGGGAATTACACTTATTGTTATTGTACAAAATCATCTCATTTTAAGTTTATTGTTGAGGAGGTTCTGAGTCACAATGTTCACATTGAAACTTCTTCTGCTTTCGACATTTCTATCATCCGTGATTTATACCGAGAAAATAAGTTATCTAAATCTACTTATATTCTTTGCAATGGCTATAAATTACCCCTTTACACACAGTATATCAGCGAGTTAATCAACGAAGGCTTTAATTGTATTCCAATTTTAGATAACCTTAAAGAGATTGACTTTTACGATAAATTTGTAACAACTGAAACCGTAAATTTGGGTATCAGAATTGCCACCGACGAAGAGCCAGACTTTGCTTTTTATACTTCTCGTTTGGGCTTACGTTATTCAGATGTAATGGATTTGTACAAAAACAAAATCCAAAACAGCGAACGTTATAAATTAAAAATGCTACACTTCTTTATCAATACAGGTATTAAAGATAGTGCCTATTATTGGTCGGAATTGAGCCGTTTTATTTATAAGTATTGCGAACTGAAAAAAGTTTGTCCTGAATTAGATTCTATCGACTTAGGTGGCGGTTTGCCAATCCAAACTTCATTGCAATTCAATTATGATTATCAAGCAATGATTGACGAAATCGTTGAATCAATTTCATGGATTTGCAACAAAAGTAACGTTCCTGTTCCGAATTTGTTTACAGAATTTGGTTCTTATACGGTTGGCGAAAGTGGTGCAGTTTTATACGAAATCATCGACCAAAAATTACAGAACGATAAAGAATTGTGGTACATGATTAATGGTTCTTTCATTACTCAATTGCCAGATTCGTGGGGAATGAACCAGAAATACATCATGTTGCCAGTGAATAACTGGGGAAGTCCTTACCAAAAAGTGAATTTAGGCGGACTTACTTGCGACTCGATGGATTTCTATAATACCGAAGCCCACAGTTCAGATTTGTACTTGCCAATTTTTGAAGAAGGACAAGAACGCCAGTTTGTAGGTTTCTTCCACACAGGTGCTTATCAAGAATCTTTGGGCGGTTATGGCGGTATTCAGCACTGTTTGATTCCTGCTCCAAAACACGTAATTGTGGACAGATTAGAAAATGGAACGATTACAACTCGCCTTTTTGCCGACGAACAAGGAAAAGAAGGAATGATGACGATTTTGGGTTATGGCGAAAAAGACGATAAAGACGAAAAAGTTTTTATCCTTAGTCAAGACGACATGACTTTAGCTGAAAATTTATCGCTTGTTGAACAATGATTTTTTTAAGTGCTGAGTTTTGAGTGCGGAATGAGGAGTGTTTTAACGTGGGCGTTATGATGAAACTTTTTGTTCAAATCTGATGCCCGAAATCCGACAGCCGAATACTCAATCCTTTGAAAATTAATTCTTTGACAAACAATATTTTACGTTTTTTTTCGTAATTTAACTCAAAGAATTCGCTTTCATAATACTCACATACAAATTTTAAGCATGAAAAAAGTAAGCATCATCATTGGTTTTGTAGCCGTTTTATCTCTGGCATCATGTGCAAGAAGAAACAATTGTCCTGCTTATGGAAGCACAAGTATCGACAAACCAAGCTATAAAGGAAGAAACTAATTATCAACAATAATAGTAAAACCATTTTATAAAGAGCAACAGCTAAGGGCATTTCTTTGGCTGTTGCTCTTTTATTTTGCAAGAAACTTATATAAGTATTTTGTTGTATTCAATAAATCGTGTTAGGTTTACACATTTCTAAAAATACCCTTTTTCATATAACAACATCATTTATGCAGGCATTTATTTTTGATATGGATGGCACAATGATTGACAACATGATGGTTCATCATCGTGCTTGGCAATTGAAATTACGAGAATTAGGACTTGACTTGAGCCTCGAAGAAGTAAAAGAACGTTGTCACGGCAAAAATGAGGAAATCATTGAACGCCTTTTTCCAAATCGCTTCACACCCGAAGAACGCTACCGAGTGTCTTTTGAAAAAGAAGCACAGTACCGTGAAGTATTCAAAGACGAATTGAAATTAATTGATGGACTTCAAGCATTTTTGGATGAAGCCAAAGCTGCCAACATTCCTTTGGGTATCGGTAGTGCTGCACCTGTCGAAAACGTAGATTTCGTTTTAGATAATCTGGACATTCGCCATTATTTCACTACGGTTATACATTCAGGTTTAGTAAATCGTGGAAAACCCAACCCAGAAGTATTTGAAAAAGTATCGAAGGAATTGGGCGTTTCTTTAGAAAAATGTATCGTTTTTGAAGATTCACCAACGGGAGCAAAAACTTCAGAAGTGGCTGGTTGTAAAACAATTATCTTAACTACCACCCATCAGCAAGAAGAATTTTCGGCTTTCTCGAATATCAAACTTTTTTTACAAGATTACCAAACTCTTAGCATCGAACAAGTGCTAAACCTCTAAAAATATGAAAAAGTACTTCGTTTTATTTTTATTACTTTGTGTAGTTCATTTCGGACAAGCCCAAGACAAAGTATTCCTATTTTCTTACTTTGTAGATAACGGGCAAGACGGTCTGCATTTTGCCAGCAGTACCGACGGTATTACTTGGAAAGCCCTAAAAGGAGGCGATTCTTTCTTGAAACCCAATGTTGGAAAAGACAAACTCATGCGTGACCCTTGTATCATTCAGGGCAAAGATGGTGTTTTTAGAATGGTTTGGACAAGTGGCTGGAATGATAGAATCATTGGCTACGCTTCATCAACAGACTTAATCAATTGGTCGGAACAAGAAGCCATTCCAGTAATGGAACATGAACCCACCGCCAAAAACGCTTGGGCTCCTGAGGTTTTTTATGACGATAAAACCAAAAACTATTTGATTTTCTGGGCAACCACTATTCCGGGCAGACACTCGGACGTGGCAGAATCTGAAAGAGAAAAAGGTTTAAACCACCGTATTTACTACACAAAAACGCCAGATTTCAAGACTTTCAGTGAAACGAAAATGTTTTTCAATCCTACTTTTAGTGCGATTGACGCTACCATTCTGAAAGATGGAAAATGGTATTATATGTTTGTGAAAAACGAAAATCCTAAACCTGCCGAAAAAAATATCCGAATTACTCGTTCTAAAAAAGCAGAAGGTCCATTTCCAATAGAAGTATCCGCTCCAATCACAGGAAATTATTGGGCAGAAGGGCCAACAAGCATAAAAATTGGCGAATATACTTATGTGTATTTCGATAAATACATCGACCATAAGTATGGAGCTGTACGTTCTAAAGATTTCAAAACTTGGGAAGATGTTTCAGACCAAGTAAGTTTTCCGAAAGGACTTCGCCACGGAACAGTTTTAGAAGTATCTAAAAGTATTTACGATAAACTTTTAGCAGAATAAAGCTGTACTACGACTTTCCAATTCGTACCGCAAAAGTAAAACGGTAACTTTTCAGTTACCGTTTTACTTTTGCATCTTTACTGGCTTCCAATTCTTTAAGTCTTGTCGTCGCTAAAGTAATGTAGGCAACATTTTTCTTACTTTTTGATGAAAGATAACGCTCATAAAGTTTTACAGCTTTTTCTTTATTCTTTGATTTCCAATCATTTACTCTGGCAATTAAATATAAATAATCATCTTTCTCAGAGTACTCAAAAGCTTTTTCATAAGCATCTAAAGCAATTCCATATCTTGACTTTACTTCATTTATAAATCCGATTTGCTCGTAGTACTTCGGCAACTCTTCTGACAAACCCGCTTTTATGGCTTGCTGAAAGTATTGAAGTGCCTTATCCTCTTCTTTCAACTTTATATAACACAAACCAAGGTAATAAAACACAGGTTCTGAGGCATCTTCAACCACCAATACTCGCTCGAAACAAGTAATTGCCTGCGAAATGCTATCAAGATGAAAATAAGAATATCCTAACAATTGCTGAAAGCCCAAGGTAGTATCGCCCAAAGCCATTGTTTTTTTAATAGAAGAAAGTACTTCTTTAAAATTACTTTCACGATAGTTTACTCTTGCATTCAGTTGCCAAGCCGGAATATAGGAGCTATCACAAAAGATACCTTTTTTGATTAAAGTTTTGGTTTGTTGTACACTATCAATTTTTAAATACAATTTCCCCAATTCAACGATACTCTCCACATCGTTGGCATTTAAAGAAATGGATTTCTTCAAATATTCTCTTGCCTGCGAGTCTTGATTGAGCCTTTGGCATAGCGTTGCAAAACTCCTATGCACATAAGCGTTGAGTGAATCTATTTTCAAAAGAGATTGATAAACATTTTTTGCTTGATACAGCTTGCTACTTTTTTCATAAAGATTAGCCAAACCCAACATAGCCTGAGTATTGGTTGGCTCTTGGGATAATATCGTCTGAAAATTATCAATGGCTTCTTTTATCTTTCCAAGCCGAACCTGACAGTAAGCCAAATCTAAACGGCAAGAAATAGTACCACAACTTTGTAGGCGAACTATCGCTTTCTCAAATTGATGATTACGCATCAACATCTGAACATCTGCATCCGTCTGAGCCTCTGCCCTACTCGCACAGATCCATAAAATCAATAAAATATTAATCAGTTTAGCCATTGGTAATGTATTGAATTAAAATATTAATGATGAGAAACTTGTAATTAGCAATTTGAAAGAATGATTTTAAATTGCTAATTATCAATTTTTTAACAAAAAAATAAACCTTTCTAAAATTGTATATATTTATTAATCACACATTTTAAACTATAAATTTAGTTAAAATAAATTAATACAAAAATATTTAAACTAAAATTTTCGTTATAAAGTCAATTCCAAGCTTGAAGTTTGAAAATAAAAGGCTTATTTATTTGCAATACCGTTGCATTGTTGTATTTTTGCAACATGATTACAACAATGAAACATACTCATCATACTTTGAAAATAGAGAAGGTTGGTTTTTATCTTTCTATTCTTTGTGCAATACACTGCATTGCTACGCCAGTATTAATTACGCTTATTCCGTTTTTGGGTGGAAGTTTAATCGCTAACCATACTTGGGAATTATGGTTTATTGGTGGAAGTATCGTATTGGCAGGCGTGATTTTGTGGATAGATTATAAAAAACACTTCAATACAACTCCGCTTTTACTTCTGATTGGAAGCTTAGTAATTAAGCTTATTGAAGTACTTTGGCTGGGAGACCATTTTGAGTTTATTACTGGAAGTTTAGGAGCTTTATTAATTGCTTCGGCTTATTATATCAACTGGAAATCTAAAGTAAAAACCTGTAATTGTTAAGGATTTTTTACTTCAAAAAAATAGCCATCCAAATAAATTGGGTGGCTATTTTTATTTAACAACAAATCCCTTAGAAGTTTACTCCTAATTTCACCGACATTTTATTCAAGCTATAATCAATTCTGTTGTAATACGAATAATCGCCAGCACCAGAATAAGTCTCTGTTTGAAAGGCATTGTATTTATAGCCAATACTTAGCGTAAAATTCGCTTGTCCGCCCGTTGGAATCAGCAAACCAACCATTGGATTCAAAGCCAAGCCTCCTCTTGTTTTCTGATATTCGGTATCGCCAGTACTTAGCCATGTAAAGCCATAACCTGCATCAATGCCCGCAAAAGTTTTTACTTTTTTGTTGCTGCTGTCACCAAATGAATTTCTTATTCCCAAAGAGATTGGTATAAGCTGCTGAGTACTATACCAATCTACCCCAACGGTAATACCAGCCGCCAAATTTTTATAGACCTTCACGCCATTAAAAGTTTGAAAACTAATATTGGCACTGGCTTTTACGGGATAACTATAATAACTGTAATTAATTGGCGTAATCTGATAACCTCTACCAAACAAAACGCCAAATTCGGTATAATTAACAAATCTGTTTTTTAAGTTTTTACCAAAACTTACTTTTTCTTGTGAATAAGCCACCGAAAGTATGAAACAGAAGAGGAATGTGAAAATACTTTTCATGTTATCGTGTTTGGATTAATTCGTTTTTTTAACCAACATTTTACTCAACAATTTCAAATTATTCGGATTGCTGTAATCATACTGATACAAACCATCTTTACCAATCAACATCAATACTCCGTTGAGTGGAATTACATCAAAAGTATCCATTTCTTTAAACTGCTGTACTTGGGTAATATTCATTGGGTCGGTGGCATTGAAGGTTTTCAAGCCGTTTGTTCCTTCACAAATAAATAATTGATTTTTATCAATGCCCAAGCCATAAGGACTATCCATTTGATATGTTTTTTTCAAGGTTGGTACTGCTGGATTCGATACATCAATCACATCTAATTGATTAGCGATGGCTGCACCGCAACGAGAAAAATTACTCACCGAGCGAAGTGTCACGTAAGCAATGTCGTTTTCAACAACAACGGGGTCGCAAGCACGCACGTGGTCGAGGCGAGACAAGTACGTTGGAGCTTTAGGATTTGAATTTTCCCAGATTTGCATTCCAGTGGTTGTTCCTAAAAATAATTTATCCTTGTATGGGAAAATGGTTTCGATACCAAAACCCAATTTAATAGAAGCATCTTTTGTAGGTTTTTCAGGAGTACTCAGGTTAAAAAGCTTCATTTCGTCTTGCGTTACGGCATAAAGGTTATCATCTACAATAGCAAATCTTGCCGTAGAACCAGACTTTCCAACACTGTTCGCAGAAACCCCTGAAGCACTGAACGAGCTTGATGAACTTGATGCATTTGCTAAAGCGAATTTATCGTACTGGGCATAATAAACCATTTGGTTTTCGCAAGCTACTTCTTGTGTAGTAGTGTACCATTTCCATTTAGCATCATAAATGGTTTGGTCGTTCGTATTGAAATTCCAAGTAATGCCATCAATTGTACCATAATTAAAAACATCTTTTACTCTTGAAATTTCTTTTACGGCATTCGGATTACTGATGTCAAGTGCCACAAAATCGGTGTAACTATCGGCATAAAGGATATTGCCTTTTACTGCCATATCGATATTGCCCAAAATCTTAACAAAAGCAAGGGCCCGTGGAGCAGAAGGATTACTGTTATCAATAATGTGGATACCTTTTTTTAATTCATTGATAAACAGAAAATTATCTTTTACATAAATCTTGCCCGGACTTTCTAAATCCTGAGCTGGCAATACTTTTATACTACTTCTGAGTTCGTTTAAAGTAATAAGTACCGATTCAGTACCTCTGTAAGTAGTAGTTTGTTGGCAATTATCCTTACAAGATGCCAAAACAAACGTAAAACCTATCAATAAAAATAGTTTAATTAAAGAGCCTTTCATATTGAGCAACCCAAAGGGCTTTAAGATTTTAAGTTATTATTTCGCAGTACAAAAGCCATTTACACAATCTACACTTGGAGGCATCAGGAAAGCACAATCTGAAACACGATTGTATTTTAGATTAATCTCTTTTTGTAAATCTGTATAATTTTTTACTTTTTCAGCCAATACCTTTTCATCTACTTTTGATAAAGAATAGATGATATACCTCGTAGGGCCACCACAGGGTTTCGAACCCATCGCCATTGCCTTGCAGTCGTTGCCTGCACAAGCTTTATTCTGTGCAAAACTCTCGATGTCGGCTGCCAAAAGAGCAAGCTTTGCGTCATCAGAACTTTCGGCATTAATTTCTTCATTTTTTGAACAAGCAGAAATTAAGATAAAAGTAAGAATGATAAAAATCGAAAGAAGGTTTTTCATCGCTAATATTAATATTTAAGACTGGTTATTACTTTGCCTAAAGACTGCCCATATTTTGCTAAATAAGTCGGGAAAGGATTATTCAGCACATCGGAATCTCGATAAAAAACAGCATCATCAATCCTCCATGTTTTTAGAGATACACCTTTCTTTTTGTATTGCAAATACAGCATTCCACCATCAGCACAACCCGGGCAACCAAATGTTTTACTTTCTTCTTTAGCTAATTCGGCAGGGAAAGCTGATACAATGTCTTTTACTTTATTGTACTCACTTTCAGGCAATTGATAGCCTGTGAAAGTGTAATTTTCTTGGTCGTTACAAAAAGTCTTAGAAGTATCAGCATAGATTTTATTATTAGATACCATATAAATAACCGATGAGCGACAGCCCCAACCTAAACCAACATAACCAAAAACAACATAATTATCAAGCGATTCGACTGATACTTTTTGTGAAGAATTCAACACTTCAATTTCTTTTTTGGTACAAGCCAACATAGCGAATACCAAGCCTAATACAAGGATAAAAAAGTTCTTTTTCATAAGCATTAATGTTGATAAGTTCCGATGCCAACAGAGATTTTTACATTTTTCAAAATTGAATTTTTCTTAGGTTTGGGTTTGGTTGGTTCATAATAAGGCGTAGTTTCAGTTTGAATTTCCACAGGAGGCGTTTGGAAACTTCCTGTTAGTTTTTTTACAGGCAGTGGCGATAACGTTGAAATAGAATCTGCCAATTTAATACGTTCGGGTTCTATTTCTTCGGGTAGCACATTTGGCTGTTCTTCGGGTACTTCTTCTTTCTGAGGAACAGCCAAATTAGCCTTAGTAGGTAGGTTCAGAGGCTTTCTAACATTCTCTTTTTGAGCTATAACAGACGTAGAATGGGTACTCTCAGGCATTTTTATTACCTGTTTTTCTTGAATTTCCACTGGTTCTTCGGCTTGCAATTGTGTTTCTTGGATAAAAAGCCAAGAGCCTACCCCCAAGAGAACAGCCAACACCGCCCCGAAATAAGACCATGGAAAAGTATTTTTAGGACTTTGAGGCAAAGGCGTTTCTTCGATACTCAAGCCCTGCTCAATCTTTTCCCATACGGAATCAGAGGGAGTCAGAGAGGCATCGTCAAAGGCTTTTTGCCATTGTTCCTCAAATGAATTATTTGTAAAATCGTTCATCATTAGCTATTTACGGATAATTGGCTTTGTAAAATGGCTCTTGCTCGTGCATATTGCGATTTTGATGTTCCTTCTGTAATATTTAGCATTTCGGCTATTTCTTTATGCTGATACCCTTCGATGGCATAAAGGTTAAACACCGACTGACAGCCTTTGGGTAATTTCCGAATCATTTCTAATAAATCTTGAAAATGAATTCCTTCAATACTTGTCAGCCCGTCGGTAAATTGATTTTCGTATTCCTGCACATCGCTCATGCCTTGAAAATGTTGTTGAGCCCTGATGTGATTAATGGCAACATTTATCACAATTCGCTTAATCCATGCCCCGAGCGAGCTTTCTCCTCGGAATTTATCTAAATTTTGAAAAATCTTGATAAAGGCTTCTTGCAAGACATCTTCGGCTTCGGCAGTATTTTGGGTATAGCGTGAACAGACCACCAACATCCTACCAGCATAAGCCTGATACAGCTTACGTTGGGCGTTACGGTCTTTTTGCAGACAAGCTTGTATGAGCTGTTCCTCCTTTTCCAAAATCAATTCATTCAATTAGTGAGTCTTACGAAATTCTACAATAAAATTTTGCGTGTTTATCAGTCTTTTCTTATAGACGCTAATCATTATAAAATGGTTGGAATCTGATAAAAATATTTACATTTTCAAGAAGAGAGCCTTTAGTTCTCGGTTTGAAGGCTCATAACTAATGTTTTTAATTATCTTTGCATTCTAAAAATTGAAATTTTACCTTCTGTGAATCAAGAAATAAGAGACAAATACGAAGTCGTTATCGGCTTAGAAGTACACGCTCAGTTACAAACTGAGAGTAAAATTTTTGCGGCTGATGCTGCTTCTTTTGGTGCTTCACCTAATACACATATTTCACCCATTACGCTCGGGCATCCCGGTACTTTACCTAAATTAAACAAAAGAGCCGTAGAGTTTGCCATGAAAATGGGCTTGGCTTGTAATTCTAAAATTACTGAAAATCAATATTTTGACAGAAAGAATTACTTCTATCCAGACCTTCCGAAAGGCTATCAAATTACCCAAGACAAAACTCCCATTTGTATGGGCGGTGGCGTTCATGTAAAACTTTCAACGGGCGAAAAAACAGTTCGTTTTCATCATATTCACTTAGAGGAAGATGCAGGGAAATCTTTGCATACGGATGGCTCAAGCGATAGTTTGCTGGACTATAACCGTGCAGGAACGCCTTTGATTGAAATGGTGACAGAACCCGAAATTAAGTCTGCCGAAGAAGCCGCAACTTTTATGACCGAAGTACGAAAACTGGTTCGTTACTTGGGTATTTGCGACGGAAACATGGAAGAAGGTTCGCTACGTTGTGATGTGAATATTTCTGTAATGCCTGTCGGAAGTAAAGTATTCGGAACAAAAGTTGAGATAAAAAACATGAATTCAATGCGTTTTATTCAGAAAGCCATTGAATACGAAATTGTACGCCAAATTGATGCCGTAGAAAACAACGAGAAAATCATTCAAGAAACTCGTAGTTTCGACCCTGCCAGTGGACGTACTTCGGGTATGCGTGAAAAAGAAACGATGAACGATTATCGTTATTTCCCAGAGCCAGACCTTGTTCCTTTAGTAATTTCAGAAGAATGGCTTAGTTCTGTAAAAGCACAAATGCCAGCTTTGCCGTGGGAGCTTTTCGAGAAATTTACAAAACAATACGGCTTGCCAGAATACGACGCACAAGTACTTACCGACAGCCGAGAAATAGCCGAGTACTTTGATGCGACTTGTCAGTTTACGAAAAACTACAAAGCCGTTTCCAACTGGATTATGGGAACTGTAAAATCTTACTTAAACGACCATAATTTAGAAATCTCTCAGCTAAGTATTCAGCCAGAACAATTGGCTAAATTGATTCAGTTGATTGATGATGGAAAAGTAAGTAACTCAACGGCTTCTCAGCAGATTTTCCCAGAAATGCTTGCCGATAATAGCAAAACTCCATTACAAATTGCAGAAGCTAAAAATCTTATTCAACAAAGCAATAGCGATACACTGCAAGCGTTAATTGATGAAGTTTTAGCAAAAAATCCTGCTAAAGTGAAAGAATACAAAAATGGGAAAAAAGGGCTTTTGAGTATGTTCATGGGTGAAATTATGAAAAAAACAAAAGGCTCGGCAGACCCTAAAGTAACAACTGCTTTATTACAATCAACTTTAGAAAAAATGTAATATACAACACCACAAGTATATTATACCGCAAGCCATGAAAAATGTATCACTAAGCGTTTTATTCGCATTGATGAGTATTACAGCGTTTTGCCAAAAACCAGCAGGCAAAACTGTAATCATTACGGGAAAAGTAGCCAATGTTTATCCCAACAAAAAAGTGTATCTACAATTAATCAATGGCAGAAGTACTGCACTTACTGTGGATTCGTCGGATGTGGCAGCTGATAAATCATTTAAGTTTAAAAGTGCGGTTGTTGATGGTGGTGGATATTATATATTGAATTTTTTTGCGGTTGATTTAAGCCAAAAAATCTTATTGATTTTAGAAGGAGGCGAAACACTCAATGTCATTGCCGACGGAATGGACACGCCTACCAAACGAGGAAGTTTTCAGCTAACAGGCAATTCTAAAAATATCGAGTACTTCAATAAAGTAATTGATGTAAATAAAGCTTTGCAAGTAAAAGTAGAAGGTTGGAATAAAATTGTACAGGAAGCTCAAGCTAAAAAAGACGAAGCTACTATCAAGAAAATTCAACAAGAGTTTCTGGCAGAAGAGCAGAAAAATATCCAGAAAATAAAAGCTATGATTCCAGAAATGGGAACAAATTTGGTGGCTTTGTGGACGGCCGATAATTTTCTGAATCCAGAAAATGACTTAGAAACCATGATAACAGTGGCGAACAAATTCAAAACTGAAAAACCCAATACGCCAAATGTACATATCAAAGCATTTATTCAACAAGTGATGCGTATTCAAGGCATTCAAATTGGTTCGGAAGCTCCAGAAATTGCCTTAAAAACACCAGAAGACAATGTTTTGAAATTATCATCGCTCAGAGGAAAGTACATCTTACTTGATTTTTGGGCTTCGTGGTGTGGGCCTTGTCGCAGAGAAAATCCTAATGTAGTAAGGATTTTCAATAAGTTTAAAGACAAAGACTTTGATATTTATTCAGTAAGTCTCGACCAAGAAAGAAACGCATGGTTGAAAGCCATCGAAAAAGATGGAATGATTTGGCATCATGTTTCAGACCTACAATTTTGGAATTCTGCCGCCGCTGCCGCTTATGGAGTACAAGCCATACCAGCGACTTTTCTGTTAGATAAAGAAGGAAAAATCATCGCTAAAAATTTAAGAGGTGAAGAATTAGAAAAAACATTAGAAGAAATTTTAAAGTAAAAGCCTTGCTAAATGTTGAATCCCTGATAGTTTTATAAAACTGTCAGGGATTTTTCATGTAATTTTGTTTTCTCAGAAAATTAAAACAGACAAGCCACACAGGAACGTCTATCACTCAATTACCCTTTTGAAATGAAAGTAGCCATCATCGGAGCAGGAAATATGGGAATGGCATTTGCCAAATCGTTTATCCAATATGATTTAGTAAAAAAAGAAGACCTTTTCCTTATCGAAAAAAACTCAGACCGTGCCGAAGCATTACGTCTGGAAAAAGCAGGAGTAGTCATTGATACGATTTCTTCAAAAATCGGAGAATATGACTTAATCATTTTGTCGGTAAAACCACAAGATTTTCCTTCATTACAAGACGAACTTCGTGCAGTAATTCAACCCAAACAATTGGTATTGAGTATCATGGCAGGGATTTCAATCGAAAAAATCATTAGCTCGCTGAATCATCCTTTGGTAGTACGTGCCATGCCTAACACACCTGCTTTATTGGGAATGGGAATGACGGCTTTCTCCGCTGCTGGTGATATTACTTTGAGTCAATTGAAAAAAGTAGAAAACCTCATCAACTCGACAGGTAGAGCGGTTTTCTTAGAAGACGAAAGTTTGTTAGATGCCGTAACAGCCCTAAGCGGTAGCGGCCCTGCGTACTTTTTCTATTTAGTAAAAGCGATGATTGAAGCTGGAAAGAAAATGGGATTTGAAGAATCAATGTCGTCATTATTGGTAAAACAAACGATGTTGGGTTCGTTTCATTTAATTAATAATGCAGAGAAAAGTTTAGACGAATTAATCAAAGCGGTAGCTTCAAAAGGCGGAACAACCGAAGCGGCTTTAAAACGTTTTGAAGAAGGACTTTTAGCACAAAATTTACAAGAAGGTATTTTTGCGGCTCAGAAAAGAGCGACGGAATTATCAAAATAAGTTTCGGATATTGGATTTCAGGTTTTCGACTATCACTAAGAAAATCTGAAATCTGATATTTAAATAATATGCCAAAGCAAGTACTCCAAATTTTAATTCTCACCTTATTCTTTTTTACTACGAGAATCCAATAGTTTTAGTCCAAATTCCATTTCTTCATTACTTCATCCAGAAATTACGATAAAAAGCAAAAAAGCCACTACTTGAAACCCAAAAGCTAAAATTCATTGGCAACCAAATACTTCATTAATAAAAGAACTATTTCAAGCAAAAATATAATTTTATACTTATACCCTTTATTTTGAAGCTAATTTTCGCTTTTTTTACATAAATCATTAAAACTAACGTTCAAATTCAATCTATATGTCGATAAAAGTTGCCATTTCTCACAAGACGAAATACAAGTTTGATAGAAGCGTAAGTCTATCTCCACACGTTTTTAGATTACGTCCTGCTCCACACTCAAGGACAGCGATTGAAGGTTATTCGTTCAAAATTTTCCCTAAAAACCACTTTATCAACTGGCAACAAGACCCCTTCGGGAATTATCAAGCCAGAGTAGTTTTTCCAGAAAAAACAACTGAATTACACATAGAAGTAGAGGTAATTGCCAAATTAGAGGTGATTAATCCATTTGATTTTTTTGTAGAAGAGTATGCTGAAAAGTTTCCTTTTCAATACGACGACCAGTTAAAAAGAGAATTAAGTCCTTATTTTGAAATACGAGAATCAGGAGATAGTCTGAAAAGCTGGATTGAAAACAATAAAGTAAATGGTGAAATCAATACGGTAGATTTTTTAGTTCACCTCAACCAAAGAGTATTTAATGATTTGAAATACAACATCCGTATGGAAACGGGTGTACAAACTTGTGAAGAAACCCTTAGGATAAAGAGTGGCTCTTGTAGAGATTCCTCTTGGTTATTGGTTCAAATTCTAAGACATCACGGTATTGCATCAAGATTTGTTTCTGGTTATTTAGTACAGCTTACTCCCGATGTGAAGTCATTAGACGGCCCATCTGGCCCCGAAGCCGACTTTACTGATTTACACGCTTGGGTTGAAGCCTACGTACCGGGTGCAGGTTGGATTGGTCTTGACCCTACTTCTGGTCTTTTTGCAGGCGAAGGTCACATTCCATTATCGTGTACACCAGACTATGTAAGTGCTGCCCCAGTAACAGGAGCTACCGATATTTGTAATGTTACTTTTGAATTCGACAACCAAGTAACCCGAATCCACGAAGACCCAAGAGTAACCAAACCATACACCGACGAACAATGGGAAAACATCATGCAAGTAGGTTATGATGTAGAAAAAGATTTACAAGAAGGTGATGTTCGGATGACGATGGGTGGTGAACCAACTTTTGTTTCGGTAGATGACTTTGAATCGCCTGAATGGAATTCTACGGCAGATGGGCCTCTGAAACGTAAATTAGCTTATGATTTAGCTCTTCGTTTGAAAAACCGTTTCGCTCATGGTGGATTATTGCATTTCGGACAGGGAAAATGGTATCCGGGAGAATTGATTCCTCGTTGGCAATATGCCCTTTATTGGAGAAAAGACGGACAAACTATTTGGAAAAATGATGCTTTGGTAGCAAAAGAAAACGACCAAAAGTTTACTTTCCATGATGCCGAAAAATTCACAATTGAACTTACGAAGTACTTAGGTATCAATACCAATAATATTATTCCAGCCTACGAAGACCCTATTTATTGGGCTTTAGAAGAAGGGAAAATTCCTGTCAATATTGACCCGCTTAAAGTAAATCTAAAAGATTCAGTTGAAAGAAGGACTTTAGCGAAATTACTGGAGAAAGGACTGAACAATCCAACTGGTTTTGTTTTCCCTTTAAAATGGGAGTACGGCACCCAGTCGTGGACAAGTTGTGCTTGGACTTTCAGAAGAAATCATTGTTACTTGATTCCGGGTAATTCTCCGATTGGTTATCGTTTGCCTCTTAATTCCCTGCCAGCTTTATCGGATGACAGAAAAGAATTTCCAGCAGAGCGTAGTCCATTTGAAGATTTACCAGCTTTAGGCGATTTTAGCGAAGTAGTTGAAAAGCGTTATGGAACGATTGCTCCAGACTACGAGCTTCCACCTGCTAAAAAGAAAGTTGGTGACGAAGACGAAAAACTCGACAAAAATAAAGACAAAGAAGAAGGTAACGAAAAGCAAATCATTTTTGAGATTCCAACCTTTACTACGGCTTTAACCATCGAAGAAAGAGAAGGTATAATTTATGCTTTCTTGCCTCCGACAGACTATCTGGAGCATTATTTAGATTTGATTGCTTCGATAGAAGCTACTTCTGAAAAATTACAGATGCCAATTCGTATTGAAGGCTATCCGCCTCCATCGGATTATCGTTTAGAAAAACTTAACGTTACGCCTGACCCAGGTGTAATTGAAGTAAATATTCACCCAGCTAAAAACTGGCAAGAATTAGTAGATAACATCAGTGCTTTGTACGAAGAAGCGTTTTTCGCTCGCTTGGGTACAGAGAAATTTATGGTTGATGGCAAACACACTGGTACTGGTGGCGGAAACCACGTAACCATTGGTGGTTCAAAACCAGAAGATAGTCCAATTTTGCGTCGCCCTGATTTATTACGCAGTTTGATTACTTATTGGCAACATCACCCAGTATTGAGTTACTTATTCTCAGGCCCATTCATCGGTCCAACCAGTCAAGCTCCACGATTTGACGAAGGTAGAGAAGAGCGACTTTATGAAATGGAAATTGCTTTCGACCAAATTCCAGAAGGCGAAAATATTCCATTCTGGATGGTTGATAGAATTTTCAGAAATCTTTTGGTGGATGTTACAGGCAATACACACCGTACAGAATTCTGTATTGATAAAATGTATTCGCCTGACTCATCAACGGGTCGTTTGGGAATTTTAGAGTTCCGTGGTTTTGATATGCCTCCTCATAAACACATGAGTTTGGTACAAAACTTATTAATTAGAGCTTTAATCGCTAAATTCTGGAAAGAACCATACAAGAAAAAACTTGTCCGTTGGGGAACAGAATTACACGATCGTTTCCTTTTACCGCATTATGCGTACTTGGATATGATTGATGTAGTAAACGACTTGAAAGATGCTGGCTACAACTTTGATATTTCTTGGTTTGACCCATTCTTTGAATTCCGTTTCCCTTATTACGGTGGTATTACGGTTGACAATACGCAATTAGAAATCCGTTCGGGTATCGAGCCTTGGCACGTTTTGGGCGAAGAATTATCGAATGCAGGTACAGCCAGATTTGTGGATTCGTCATTAGAAAAAATCCAAGTAAAAGTAACGGGCTTTATTGAAGGTCGTCATATTCTAACTTGTAATGGTTGCCGTGTGCCTTTAAGAAGCACAGGAGTAAAAAGTGAATTTGTAGCAGGTGTTCGTTACAAAGCATGGAATCCACCTTCGGCATTGCATCCAACCATCGGAGCAGACGCACCTTTGGTATTTGACATTTTAGATACTTGGAATAATAAAGTAATTGGCGGTTGTACTTACTTTGTATCGCATCCGGGCGGTAGAAGTTTTGATACTTATCCGATTAACAGTTATGAAGCTGAATCGAGAATGATTAGCCGTTTCTGGGGTTTTGGTCATACACCAGATGCACCAGAAACACAAGAAGCATCGCCAATCAGAAATACGCCAACGATTTCGAGGTTTGTGGCAGAAAACAAAAAAGAGTTAAAAGCAGATACTCCAATAGAATTAGTAAACCCAGAGTATCCACTTACTTTAGATTTACGGAAGTTTTGGAAGAAAAGATAGATTAAGCAAGAGTTATAAATGATAAATTAGGGAAAATTGTCTGGTCGAATCAGGTGATTTTCCCTAATTTGGTTTTAGGGGTATTTGTATTTTCAAATCGAATACTTTTATTATTCTCTAATAAGATACTTCAGATAATTGAGTGTACCCAAGATAGTCTAACCCTAATTTCTCTGCAAAAGTATGTTCCTTATTGATAATTAATTTCTTTCTTAATTCAAGCACCCTTTCAATGTTACTTTTTGAATATTCATCTCTCATTTCATCTGTAATAAAATACTCTGAATATCTTCCTTTATTTTCCAGAGCAAGCATAAAGGATAAGTCGTTGGTTTTTTTCCCCGACTGAATAAATACATTGTCAGTAGTTTTATTTAGGCATACAACCATATTTGCACTTTCTCCTAAATCAGATGAAAATTTAGTTTCTGCAAAGAGTTTTAAAACCTTGTAGTCTTCAATATGCTCTGTATTTACAGGTTGAAAATTATTCGAGTAATTCAACATAAACAAAATATGAGCTTTTGAACGCACTGAACCTAAATTCACTTTATCAGACAATGCTGGCACAACGAATGGTTGCTCAGTTCTATCGCTATAGACTGGGTTTAGTTCGACATTTTTTATAAATTTTTGAAAATGCTGAAATGCTGTCTTTCTTTTACTTGGGCTAAAAATGGTAAAGTAATTCGAGTAAGTTGTAATCCAAAACCATTGTTTTAGCTTTTTTATTTGTTCATTATTTGGTTCAGGAATGTGGTTAAAAAACTCTACCAAAAAAATAAACTGGATATTAGCTGGTAACAGTTTATTATCGACAATTAATAGTTCCTCAAATAAAAATTTAGCCACAAGCTCTATACTTTTTACGGTAATTTCTATTTGACTTTGAAAGTTTGGGTTTTTAGAAAGGGAGATAATATCTGTTTTTTTATTGTCTAAATATAAATCGCCAAACGAGCTTTGAATACTTCTAAAAACCAAATCTCTTACCGCTACTTCTCTTGGTTTTTTATCAACAAAGTTATATTTCTCTATTTTATCAAGTGTTATATCAATTTTGTGTCCTAATCTAAAATTATCGGTATAAGTTTTAGCCGACAATATCCAATCGGGCGTTATTGGCTTTCCCTCTTTATTTAGTAATGTAAATATATCTATCGCTTCATCTAAAGTTCCGCCAGCTATCTCAATTACTGGCATTTGGTATCTACTAAAAGTAGTAACTATTTTTTTTAATCTATCAGTATATTTTTTAGATATTTCAGGAGTGTATTCCCGCTGTATTTTTTCTGAGTAAGTTAAAAAAGATTCATAATCCAATAAGGTATATGCTGGTACAGAACACAGTTCAAGATTACGACCAAATACCTCAAATACTTCATTTTCAAGGTTGTAGTAAATATTAAAAGTAGAGTTAAATGCTTTCTCATTAAACTCAAAATTCTTAATTTTTTCTGGATTAGAAAGGACGCCAAACAGAGCAGACATTCTCTGATAACCATCAAGAATATATTTTCGTTGCCTTTTTTCAAAAGCATCAAAAACAGATTCTTTAATAAAGTAAGGCCCTACCTGTTTTGCTATTCTAAATTCTGTTTCTGGTGTCCAAAATAAAAATGAACCTATGGGATAATTTTTTTTGATGCTATATAATAAGTTGAGTACATTTTCAAGCTCCCAAACAAAATCACGTTGAAACTCTGGAATTAGCAATAACCCCGAATTAATATCATCCAAATAAGTATCAAAGTTGTTATTTGATGGTTTTAAACTGATTAATGAACTCATAGTAATTGATTGATTTTATTAAATATACGTTCCAGTTCATCCGTTCCACTTCTCGCTTTAAGAGATACCTTATTAACCAATGGTGATTTTGTGAACAGTTTTGGAAAAGCGTTCTTAAATCGTTTTTCTTCGTCCTCTTTAGCATTATGGTCTCTATATCTAATACCTGATACCAATAAATTAAAGTTGGATGGTAATTGATTTCGATATAAATCTTGAGCATCTGGATTCAATTTATTAAATGCCTCCAAACCATCGTATTTTAGAAAGTCTTTTTGCTCATCAGATAGATAACGATAGACATTTGCCCACATTACAAACTCTTTGTCGTCAGGATTTTTTGAATTAGACTTTTCTTGTTGAACACTAAATATAACCTCGTCTGGCATATAATTTTCCATCGCTCTTTTTTCAAGAATATGAAAAGGTATATTATTTTTATCAAAATACTGAACCAGTTTGTCGTAATCTGGTTTCATGCTTTGCGTTGAAAACTCCTTATCACTATCCAAAATGACTATTCCACGATAATATTTTCTAGGGTCTGTATTAAGAGTGTTGGATATATACTCAAATGAATTAATTCTTTGAGTTAGTAAATTCTTTACATTACCACAGCCACCAGCGTTATCAAACTGTATCCATCTGTTTTTCAAACATTCTTTAAGATATTCACAATCCTCCTCAAAATGGAAAATGATTGATTTGATAAACTCTTGGTCATTTTTTGAGTTTTCAAGTAGTATCCAGAATGGTTCATTTAATAATGCTATTGCTTCTTCTAAAGCATAAGATTCATGTTTCTTATCGTTTGAAACTGTATAATTAATAGAGGGAGAGTCTTCATAAAAATAATCTTTTGTTGAAACTTCTAATAGTTCTTTGTCTATCGAGTCTAGCCTTTCATATAGAATGGAATTCACGCATTTATCTAAATCAATAAATACTTTCGCTTTAGTATTGGCTGAACCCTGAGGGCATTGGAAGACTATTCTAATAAGATGGACTAAATTAGTAAAGTCATTTGAGTTAAATATATCGTCTTTTATTTCTATTCGCATAGAGGCATCTATTTTTGAGCGTTTTTCATTGCTAACAATTCATCCATTGATTCACTAAATACTCCTTTAGGCCAATTTTTAACATTTCCATTTCCTTCAACTACGACTTCCCTCAAAAAACTCTCATTCAAATCTTCATCGTAATAGACATAATAAATCTTTAAATTTTGCTCTGTAAAATAGGGGTATTTACTTTCTGCAATTAACCGTCTTAGTCTTAGAATAAAGTTTTCAGAATGTGTTTCAATCAAATATCTTTTATTGACATCAATTAAAGATTCAGCAAATCGTTCTGCTAAATTACCATGAGCAGATGGATGTAAATGTAATTCTGGTTCTTCTATAATTGTCAAGGAAGGTTTTTCTTCCTCTATAAATGACTTGGTTATCAAAGGTAAAATTTGGCTCATCCCTTGTCCAACATTTTCTAAAGATGTCTTGAATGGTCTTGGATAATCTCTTTTTAGTTCAAAGTAAAATTTATTACGAAGTGTATCTCTGTCTATATTAACCTCCCAGCTTTCAAATACTTTTTTATACCAATTGCTTACCTTGTTTAGTAATTGACCATCCGAATAAATAGCATCATTGATTAATATTTCATATGCGTGTTTTCCATCTATTCCAATTTTTCTAATATTCTTTTCTTTAGGTTGGTCTTCCTTAATATCTTTCGGTTCTACCCTGTATGAACATACATAATCAAATTCAAAACTGAAGTTTATTAAATTCGGTATTTCTATTTCTCCTTCAAAGTCAACAATCTTTTCCAGTAAAAAACCTTTAAACCTACAATCATACAGCTTTATACTATTATTAATGGAGTAAAGCTTTTCTTTAAAATGATATTGTAATTTAAATTCATCATTATAATTCCATGAATAAATAGTTAGCTTACTACCCCCATATTCTAATTTAACAGTGATGTATAAAAACGTTCTATTTTTCAGTTCCAACTTAAAAACAAACTCTCCTGTAGTATCTTTTTCATAGTTTAAATCTGAATAATTATTCCCCAACACAACCCCTTCATTTTCACAAGTAAAACAATCATCAGTTCTACCAGATAAACTTCCTGAAATCAAAGTAGGAAGTTTGGCTAAGGCACTTTTACCAGAACTATTCTTGCCTATTAAAATAGTCATTGGGGCAAGCTCAATACTTTGCTTACTATTGAAGATTTTATAATTTGTAAACGTTATTTTATTTACCATTGTGCTCTAATTTTATAATCATACAAATATACACTTTATTCTAAGTTGAAAGATTCTAACTCAAACATCCTTAGTAAGGATTGAGAAACTCCCTTTTCACGAATATTACATCTTGTCAGACTAATATGATAAAAGTATTTATGCTGAATAAATTTAGAATTTAAGAATAAGTACCTGCATATTTCTACATTCCCCCAAAAATTCACCTAAGAGCAAATCTAAAGGCTCAAAACCGAAATTTGTCAACAACCGTACAAATTTTTCCTACAAAAATCTTAATTTTAGTAAATTTTAAGCACTTCATTTATAACCAGTGAGCAATGATTACAGATATATCCCCTAATTTACTTCAAGCCTATCAACAAGAAATTAATTCTTATGATGAAATTCTGGGAGCTGATGGTCAGGTGAAACCTCATTGGCGAACGCTTTTCGCTACTTTAGAGAAGTTGGGAATGAAAGAGCTACAAGCTCGGAATTTCGAACTTATTAATAAACTCCGTGAAAATGGGGTTACTTATAATGTTTATGAAAACTCTGGAAGTTTGAATCGCCCTTGGCAATTAGACCCTATCCCTTTTTTAATTGAACAAAAAGAATGGAATAACATTGCTCGTGGACTAAAACAAAGAGCTTTGGTGCTTGATTTGATGTTGCGGGATATTTATGGGCCACAACGTTTAATCAAAGAAAATATTCTTCCTGCTGAATTGGTTTATGGAAATACTGGCTTTTTTAGAGTCTGTAATGATATAAAAGTACCCTCTGAAAATCAATTGATTTTATATGCTGCCGACCTTGCTCGTGGCCCTGATGGTAGAATGTGGATTGTGGATAATAGAACCCAAGCTCCTTCTGGCTCGGGCTATGCACTCGAAAACAGAAGTGTGATGAGTAAGATTCTACCAGAACTTACTAATGGAATGTTTGTAAGTCGCCTCTCTCCTTTCTTCAATAGTTTTCAACATACGGTTGCTTCTTTGGCGGTGAAAGCCAAAGAAAATCCTAATATTGTTTACTTAACTCCGGGTTCAAACAACGAAACTTATTTTGAACACGCTTACTTGGCGGCTTACTTGGGTTATACTTTGGTACAAGGCGATGATTTGCTGGTGCGTGATGGCTACGTTTGGCTAAAATCTATTGATGGCTTAGAGAAAGTGGATGTGATTGTGAGAAGGATTGACGACGACTGGTGCGACCCACTCGAACTTCGTCAAGATTCACGACTGGGTATTCCGGGTTTACTTCATGCCATTCGTTTGGGAAATGTTTCGGTGATAAATCCTCCCGGCTCAAGTGTACTTGAGAATAATGGGCTTCTTCCCTTTATGAATGCTGCTTGTAGGTTCTTCTTGGGCGAAACGTTGATACTCCCTGCCGTAGCTACTTGGTGGTGCGGACAACCCAAAGAATTAAATTTTGTATTAAACAATCTCCATAAACTGATTATCAAAAATACGAATCGTAAACAAAAAATACGTTCGTTGTATGGACGATTATTAGAAAAAGAGGAATTAGAATCACTCCGAAAAGCGATTATTGAAAACCCTGCTGAGTATGTAGCTCAAGAAGAAGTAAGTCTTTCTACTACGCCATCGTTGGTAAACGGAAAGATTGAACCTCGTTTTGCTGCCATGCGTGCTTACTTGGTTTCAGATGGCAAAAATTATCAAGTAATGGATGGCGGACTTACTCGTAGCTCGCCAGAAAGAGACCGTTTCGTGATTTCAAACCAGTACGGAGGGGTTTCAAAAGATACTTGGATTGTCTCTGATACTGTTCCACAACTTACACAGAAAATTGTAGTACCGCCTACGGCATCTTCAATGCAGCATCATACTTCCTTGCCAAGTAGAAGTGCTGAGAATTTATTTTGGGTGGGTCGTTACTGTGAACGAACAATGGCTGCTACAAAATTCTTGAAAATCACGATTAACGCTTTACAAGAAAATGTCAATTTTGGCGGCTCAGTAAAATCAGAACATATTGATGTTTTATTAAAATCTGTTACACATTTAACGCTTACTTATCCCGGTTTTACCGATGAAGAAAACACGGCGATTCGTAAAAACCCTTATAAAGAAATTCACGATTTAGTGTCTAATTCAAGAAGAGGTGGCACAGTGGCTGGAAGTGTAGAATGTTTTCTTAGAGGAGTCATTGCGGTAAGTGATAAGTGGAGTCATGATACTTGGCGAATCATTAATTTGATTGAAAACAGTTTGAAAAAAATAAAATCTTTGAACGCTGAACAAAATAACCCTAATGAAATCCAGAAAGTATTAGACAAATTGCACACAAGGCTATTTACTTTTTATGGTATCATTTCAGAGTCGATGCCACGTGACAAAGGATTTTATCTTTTAGAAGCAGGCAAACTGATTGAGCGTATTCTTTCACGAATCAGCATTATTCGTTCTACTTTTAGTTTTAAAAATGACCATAACGTAGAAAATGACTTGATTGAAGCAACCCTTATCAATCATCATTTGTTAGTACATTATCGACTGTTGTATAAATCGCATTTGAGCTTGGAAGCCATGCTTGATATGGTTTTACAAGAAGCCGATTTGCCGTACTCTTTAAGCTACCAATTGGATGCTTTAGCCGAGTGCCTTGCGAAACTTCCAAAAACATCGCAGTCGGACAGACTTACAAAAGCCGAGAAAGCTGTTTTGGAAGCTTCCACGAAAATTAAATTGACCGATATTTCAACCTTGTGTAGTTTTCAAGCAGATTCTTTGTACCGTGAAAACTTAGATAGTTTATTAGCCAAAGTTTTTGAGCTTATTTCATCCGTAACGGTGAGCCTAACAGATTTGTATTTTACTCATACGGTTATGCAGCATTCGTTAATGGAAAGCCCAGCAAATAGTGAAACCAATGAAATATAAACTTACACACCAGACAAAATATAAGTACTTCGAGCCAGTCAATAGTTACCATAGCTTGGTTTGTTTGAAACCTCAAACATTAACCAATCAGACTTGCCATGAGTTTTCTTTGAAAATCAGCCCAAAACCTTCTGAAATCGTAGAAAGAAAAGATTTTTTTGGCAATACTGTTCATTATTTTTCGATTCAATCTGCTCATCAAGAATTAATTGTTCAGGCTGAAAGTATCGTAGAAACCTTTTCAAAAAATATTAGAGCCGATTACTCTCTTTCTTGCCGACAAGCGAAAGAAAAAATAAAAAGAACGCATTTATTAAAAGTTGAACTTTTACAATATTTATTACCAAGTCCATTTATTAATTGGGACGCTGAAATAGAAGATTTTGCCAAAGACTGTTTTCCAGAAAATCAATCTTTGTATGAATGTGTAAAGGCTCTTTGTCATAAAATATTTACAGAATTCAACTTTGTTTCTAATTTCACCAGTATCAATACACCCATCAAAACAGTCTTGAAAGAGCGAAAAGGCGTTTGTCAAGATTTCTCACATTTAGCCATTGCTTGTCTGAGAAGTTTAGGTTTTCCTGCTCGTTATGTTAGTGGTTATTTAGAAACACTTCCGCCTCCGGGCAAAAAAAAATTACAAGGTTCGGATGCTTCTCATGCTTGGATTTCGGTTTTCATTCCTGATATTGGCTGGTGCGAATTCGACCCAACCAACGATTTAGTACCACAAGAAAGACACATTATTACAGCTTATGGACGTGATTACAGCGACGTTCCGCCATTAAAAGGCATTATTTTTAGCTCTGGTCGTCATACGCTTTCTGTTTCCGTAGATGTCATTCCATTACTTTAACCATAGTGACCATTAGCATTAAATTGTTAATCGCTAATTCATTACACTCATTCGCCAAATCACTCATTCACTAAATAGTGAAGAAATCGGAGTGTTTTTCCGTATATTTGAGAAAAACATATTAATTCCTAAATGATTAAACCAAAACAATCAAAAGAACAAACTTTTCGTGACAGAATCAAAGAAGAAATTCTTGAGTTCTTTCGCCTAAATGAAGATACAGCTTGGTCGCTCAACCAAGTTCATAAAGCTTTTGCCATTCGTGACCGTAGCACTAAAACTTTGTACGGAGAACTCCTTGAAGAACTTCAAAAAAACAAAAAACTCATTCGCCAACAAAACGGAAGTTATATCATTGATACCGTAACGGAATTCGTAGTCGGTAAAGTAGATCATGTAAATGCTCGATTTGCCTTTGTGGTAGTTGAAAACCGTGAAGATGACGTTTGGATAAATACTCGTGAACTCAACGGTGCTGTCGATGGCGATACCGTGAAAGTATTGGTTTTTCCAAAAAACAAAAAAGGTACTACCAGAGCCGAAGGCGAAGTAGTAGAAATTGTAGAAAGAGGTAGAAAAGAAATTGTAGGTACAATCGAGATTTTACCGAACTACGCTTTTGTAACGCCCGATGCCAAAAAGATTTATCAAGACATTTTTGTTTCAAAATATGATGTCGGTGAAGCTCAGAATGGCGATAAAGTAATCGTAAAAGTGATGACTTGGGCTGAAAAGGAGCGTAAAATGGAAGGTCAGGTAATAGAAGTACTCGGAAAAGCAGGAGAAAACAATACCGAAATGCACGCTATTTTAGCTGAATTTGGTTTGCCTATTACTTTCCCGAAAGCTATCGAAGACGAAGCTGAAGCCATTCCTGTAAAAATTCCTGCCGCAGAAATCAAAAAACGTCGTGATTTCAGAGAAACGACGACCTTTACGATTGACCCAGTCGATGCAAAAGATTTCGACGATGCTCTTAGTTTTACTTTCTTAGAAAATGGTAATTACGAAATCGGTGTACACATTGCCGATGTTACGCATTATGTTTTGCCAGAAAGTAATTTAGAAGCCGAAGCTTTTAAAAGAGCTACTTCGGTGTATTTGGTGGACAGAGTAGTACCGATGTTGCCTGAAAAATTATCGAATGGCTTATGTTCGCTTCGCCCGAATGAAGATAAATTGACATTTTCGGCCGTTTTTGAAATTACTCCAGATGCAAAAGTTGTGGGCGAATGGTTTGGCAGAACCGTTATTCATTCAGACAGAAGGTTTACTTATGAAGAAGCTCAAGAAGTATTGGATGGTGAAGGAATCAATGTGATTTCAGAAGAAGTAAAAGAAACTGAAATTGTAGCAGAAGAACCCAAGAAAAAAGGACGTAAAAAGAAATCGGACGAAGTAACAGTATTGCCGAGTTTCTCGAAAGAACTTTTAACCTTGAACCAATTAGCTCACAAACTTCGTGACGAACGTTTTGCTAAAGGTGCGGTAAATTTTGAAACCGTTGAAGTAAAATTCAATTTAGATGAAAACGGAAAACCGCTTGGGATTTATCAGAAAATCAGAAAAGATTCGCATAAACTGATTGAAGAATTTATGCTACTTGCCAATAAAAAAGTAGCAGAATATGTTTTCAATTTACGCAAAACCGAACCAAGAAATACGATGGTGTATCGTACTCACGACGCACCAGACCCCGAAAAACTGAGGAATTTCTCTACTTTCGCCAAGCGTTTTGGTTATAATGTACAAACGGAAGTTTCGCAGATTAGTACTTCGTTCAATGCTTTGATGCACGATGTAGAAGGAAAACCAGAGCAAAATATTTTGGAAAATTTGGCAGTAAGAACAATGTCGAAAGCCAAGTACAGCACCGACCCAATCGGTCACTTTGGTTTGGCATTTCCGTTTTACTCGCATTTTACCAGCCCGATTCGTCGCTATCCAGATATGATGGCACACAGAATGCTTCAACATTATTTAGATGGCGGACAGCCTTTGGAACGTGCCGTTTGGGAAGCCAAATGTAAGCACAGTTCTGAAATGGAAAAAATGGCAGCCGAAGCCGAACGTGCCTCTATCAAATACAAGCAAGTAGAGTACATGAGCTTGATGGAAGAAGGCAAAGTTTGGGAAGGAATTATTTCGGGCGTTACTGAATTCGGAATTTTTGTAGAAATTACCGAAACGGCTTCCGAAGGTTTAATCAGAATGAATGATTTGAAAGATGATTTCTATGATTTCGACCGAGATAATTACAGAATCGTTGGACAAAGAAATGGACGAGTATTTACTTTTGGCGATAAATTACAAGTAAAAGTAAAAGAATGTAATTTGGGCAGAAGAAGTATGGATTTGATTTTAGTTGGCAACGGCGGAAGTGAAGGCAAAAAGAAAAAACCTTCACATCGGGGCGATTCAAGGCATAAATCTAAAAATCCTAAATCAGCACCAAGAGGAGACAGACGTTCGTCGCCGAAAAGTTCTGAAAGTAGAGATAGAAAAAAGAGAAGATAAAAAGAAAGTCCCTATGCTGAATAAGTATAGGGACTTTTTTTATTGTAAAACCAGTTCACTTGCTTTTAGCAAATTACTGGTGGTTAATTCTGAAAGTGATTCTTCTGGTTTTTCGGTTAAATGAATCGTTTTTACACCTGCTTTTTTCCCAGCTTTAATATCACGGTGGGCATCACCAATCATCCATGAAGCATCACGGTCTATTTTATATTTGGCAATTGCCTTTTCAATCATCAATGAATCAGGTTTACGAGTCAATGACGCTGAATTAAATTTTTCATGATGTGGGCTAAAGTAAATATCATCTAACAAATAGCCACATTGCTCTTGGAAATAATTATGGCATTTCCACACATCTTCACGAGTATAAATTCCTTTTGCAATACCCGACTGATTTGTAATTACTATTAATAAATATCCTGCTTCTTTGAATCTTTTCAACGCCTCAATCGCACCATCTGGAATTATTAAATCTTCAAGGCGATACACATAATCCACTCGGTCAATATTCAACACGCCATCTCGGTCTAAAAAAATACATTTCTTCATTACTTATAAATTTAGTCAATAGATAACAAACTGCTTTGTAAACACGATAATTGTGTACGAGGCTAAAATTACAGAACAATATAACAATTTTATTATTTTTTTGTATATTTTCTTTGGAAAATCTATTGAACGGTAATAGTATTTAGATAAACCACAAAAAAACGCAGACTTTTTGAAAAGTCTGCGTTTTTTCATAAAAAATCTTTGGAAGATTTCGGATGTCAGTCGTAAGATTTCGGAAATCGGATTTCAGATGTCGGATTTATTTTTGCTTACAAAGCTATTGTAGGATTCAGACTTATTTTAATTAAAGTATAATATCTGATTACCGACAGCCGAAGTCTGAAATCTGATTACCGAAAGCCGACAGCCAAGATAAAAACTACAATTTATCCCAAGGAATACGGCTTAATAATAAAACCAAACCTAAACCAAAGAAAAGTAAAGCGTTTTTGTGGCGAACCAATGAATCAGTAGCACGCTTGTTTTTAGAATATCCAATCGTAATCAACACAATAGCGATAATATTTGTTGAAATATGTTCAACAGCAATTTTACGATACTCTGCAATTTTCATTACTTCTGAACCAAAATCTGTAAAAGCTTTTAAGCCAAAAGGACTTAAAAATAAGTACAAAACCAAACCAATCAATAATTGAGTATGGTTTGAGATAAGGAAAAATAGACCAAATTTGCGGTCTGTTTCTGTGAAATCACTTTTTGAGTTTAAGCCCATTACCGCACGGACAATTACGATAAGCCCTAAAATCATCACTACGAAGAAAAGAGTCTTATGAATGAGTTGAAATATTTCGTACATAAATTTTGAATTTTGATTTGTCAATTTTTCCCAAAGATAATAAACAAAGCCTTCGTTTATGGTGTAATTTTATAAAAACATCTATAACCTTTAATTCGCCACAGGAATTTAAAACCTAACAATAGCCAGAAAGTAATGGCGTTTAAATTTTATTCAATTTTTAAACCGATGAAATATGAATTTTAAGAGAATTGTATTGTCAGTAATTTGTATAATTCCATTCAATACTTTTGCCCAAAGCATTACGCAAACGCAAGCTTTACAAAAAATGCTTGAAACCGAAAAAGCCTTTGCTCAAAGTTCAATTGACCAAGGTACGAAGAAAGCTTTTCTTACTTTTTTGGGAAAAGATGCGGTTGTTTTTGATAAAAATATGCCCGCCAACGGCATTGAAAAATGGGAAAAACTTGAGCTAAAAGAAGTAATTACTTGGCAACCTTATGTAGCAGAAATTGCCCATGATGGAGATTTAGGTTTTACTACGGGCGATTGGCAAATACATCCGAAAAATGCAAAAGAAAAAGCCATTGGGTTTGGCAGTTTCATTACTGTTTGGAAAATACAAAGTGATAGTACTTGGAAAGTCGCCGCAGACATTGGCGTAAGTCATAAAGAGTTAATAAATGATAAAAGTTTTCTTTTGAAGAATTATCCGATTTACAAACCTTCTGAATTAAAAAATAACGCTACCTTCGCTGAACGTTTTGTTTTTATGAACGACCATTTTTATTGGAAAAATGCTAAAAACTCGCCAAATCCATTCGAGCCACATTTGGCTCAAAATGTAAGAATTTATCGAAACGACCAAAAGCCAATTGTTGGCAAAGAAGCAGCCAATACTTTCTTGAAAAAAACGTTTGACAAAAACTTAGTTTACACAGGTTTCAAAACGATTACTTCTAATGCTGGCGATTTAGTTTGTGTTTATGGCACAATTTCAGGCAACAAAACGGGAACATATCTAAGAATTTGGCGACAAGAGGCAAAAGGAGTATGGAAAATTGCCCTTGAAGTGGTAAGTATTTGAGTGATGTTGGCTTTGAGCTATCAGCTTTGAGCTAAAAATTCAGTACTTATAAGTAATGAATAATACGATTTAATTGACGTTTTATATTTTTAGTAAATATCTGATAATTAGAGAATTGAAATACTAATCACCAATCTCTAATTACTAATCACTACTTAATTATATCATTATGTACGCACTAAAAAACTGTAAAATATTTACTTCAGAACAGATTTTGGAGAACACAATTTTGCTAATCAAAGGAAATAAAATTGGTCAATTTTTCGCCGAAGACGAAGTAGAAGAACTCGCCAATCTTGACCCTGATATTCAAATTGTAGATTTGAAAGGTTTCAATATTGCTCCTGCTTTTATTGATATTCAGATTTATGGCGGAAGTGGAAGTTTGTTTAATTCTAAAATAAGCGAAGAAACCATTCATAAAACCCATTTAGAAATTCGTAAATCTGGAACAACACATTTTCAGATTACGCTTTCCTCTACGCCACTTCCAACGATTTTAGAAGCGATAACAGTAGCCAAAAGTTATTTAAAAAATGGCGGAAAAGGCTTGGCTGGACTTCATATCGAAGGCCCATTTTTTAGTTTTCCCAAGCGTGGAGCTCACGTAGCAGAATTTATCCGTAAACCTACCGACGAAGAGCTAAAAACCATCATCGACGCTTGTGTGGGTTTGCCAACTTACATGACCATTGCCCCAGAAGAATTTACAGAAGCACAATTAGACTTACTTTTGCAAAGCGATATAAAAATTGCGGCTGGTCACAGTTCGGCTACTTATGCACAAGCTCAGTTTGCTTTCGGCAAAGGAATCAAAAGAGTAACGCATTTATTCAATGCCATGTCGGCTTTCCAAAGCAGAGAACCGGGCTTGGTGGGTGCTACTTATGACTCGGAAGTTTGGGCAAGTATTATTCCCGACGGCATCCATGTTGATTTTAAGAGTGTAAAAATTTCTAAAAAAATCATGGGCGAAAGACTGTTTATGATTACTGATGCTGTAACAGACGACGTTTCTGGAGATTACAAATTTATCCACGCAGGCACACATTATACCGATACCAAAGGTACTTTATCAGGTTCAGCCCTAACGATGATGCAGGGCGTAAAAAACTGCGTTGAAAAAATAGAAATTCCATTGGAAGAAGCCCTACGAATGGCTTCAACCTATCCAGCAAAAGTACTTGAGCTTGACCATACTTTGGGTAAAATAAAAAAGGATTATCAAGCACATCTTGTCATTTTTGATGAAGAATTAAAAGTAAAGGGTATCATCGAAAATGGCTGTTTGGTTTGGTTTTAGCGATAATTGTGATTGAGTGAGTTCCTCAAGCGATAACTTCCAAATCTAACCTTAAACAGATACTATAAACCCTGAAAGCCAAATACCGAAAGCATTTAAAAAATGAATTTGATTTCAAAACAACCGAATACAGGTACAACGATATTTACAGTAATGTCTAAATTGGCTTCAGAATATGAAGCATTGAATTTATCTCAAGGTTTTCCCAATTTTGATTGCTCGCCCAAGCTGGCAGCCTTGGTAAATCATTACTTACAAAAAGGAATGAACCAATATGCACCCATGACGGGTATTCCTGCCCTTCGTGAAGTGATAGCTCAGAAAGTAAGCGATTTATACCAAGTAAATTATCATCCAGAATCTGAAGTTACCGTAGTTTCTGGGGCAACCGAGGCACTTTATGCGGCCATTACGGCGGTGGTTCATCAAGGCGATGAAGTAATTTTGCTTGAACCTTGTTATGACTCCTACGCTCCTGCCATTACGCTTAATGGTGGTATTCCTGTTTATGTTACACTCAGTCCCGAAAATGGCTATCAAATTGACTGGAACATTGTAAAAGCCAAGATTAACGAAAAAACGAAGTTAATCATCTTAAATACGCCACACAATCCGACAGGAACGGTACTTTCCGTAGAAGATTTAAACACTTTAGCTGACATCGTAAAAGACAGTAATATCTTTTTGATTGGCGATGAAGTGTATGAACACATCATTTTTGACGGACTTTCACATTGGTCACTCCTCCGCAATCCTGTACTAAAAGAAAGAAGTTTTATTTGTGGTTCTTTCGGAAAAACCTTTCACGTTACGGGTTGGAAAGTTGGCTATTGCCTTGCCCCAAAGCAACTGAGCGAAGAATTCAGAAAAGTACATCAATGGCTGACTTTCTCGACAGTTACGCCGATTCAATACGCATTAGCTGATTTTTTAAAAGAACCCGAAAACTATCTTTCAATTCCGATGTTCTATCAACAGAAGCGAGATAAGTTTTTGAGTTGTATCCAAAATTCTCGTTTTTCCTTTACACCAGCCAAAGGTAGTTTTTTTCAGTGTGTGAATTATGAAAAAATTACAGACGAAAACGACTATGATTTAGCCGTTAGGCTTACGAAGGAAATCGGTGTAGCGAGTATTCCTGTTTCGGTATTTTATCATCAAAAAAACGATTTTAAAATTCTTAGATTTTGCTTTGCAAAAGATGATGAAACGTTAGAAAAAGCAGGAGAAAAACTATCGAAACTTTGAGATTTTTGATGTCTGATTTCGGGATATTGGATTGATGATAAAATCAGTCACTTGTAAAATTTAAAATTTGTAAACTTAAACTATTGGATTTATTTCCCAACAACATGAAACATCCCATTTATATATTACTCTTATTGATTACTTGTGCTTCTTGTACTAAACAACCTAAATTAGACGGTATCGACCTCGAAAAATTTCGTGCTGATTATGGCGGATGCAAAGGAGACAGAACAAAAATGATTGAAAAATTAAAATCATTAAAGAGTGAAATCAAAGGAGTAAGTTCAAACGATTTGGATAATTACTTTGGAAAGCCCGACATTCAACAATTATCCGACCGTAGCCAAGAGTATTACATTTACTTTTTAGAAGCAGGAACGCATTGTGAGGACATAAAAAAGCCATCATCATCGCTGATAATGGCTGTAAGATTTAGTGCTATGGGAATGGCAACCGAAGTGAACTTTCAAAGAGGAATGCCAGAAGAATAAACTAAAATTTGATAGGTAATTCATAGAAGGAAGCAACTTCAATTCCTTGAATTTTTGCAGGATTCCATGGCCCCATTTTCTTTACTACTTTGATAGCTTCTGCACCCATATTTACATTAGAGCAATAATCTATAATATGGACTCTGTTTACTTCACCATAACGTTCTACTTTAAATCTTACAACGATGGTTTTGCCTTTTGCATCTTGCGGAACTACCAAGTTCTGTTTAATAAACTCATTTAATCTTTGTTGTCCTCCAGGAAATGAAGCTGGTACTTCTACATCATAATAAGTAGAGTCCGTATCAACAGCCATACTCTTGAAATGAGTACTTCTCTCCTTGTCTTTGTAGCTTGCCGAGCTATTTCTTACCTCTAAAACACTTGTGATTAAATTTCTATCTTTCTCAGAAAAAGCAGCAGATGGGACAGAGCTTTTTTGAGCATTTGCTTGTGTTCCTAATACAGCGATTACGAACAATGCGTTTATAAAATTTTTCATGGCGAAGTATTTATTTATAACTACTAAAAGGACTAAATAACATAGCGAATCTAATTTCAGGAAGCAAGTATGTATAATACAGTAAACTTGATTCTCGACATTAATGGCGGCTATTGTCAAGTAATCTAAAAATAGAAATAAATACTAAGCAGATTTTGGGGGCGTTCCCTAATAAGTTAAGTATTATTATGAATTTGAGCGGACACAAATTTAAGTATTTTTTGTGTCTTTACAAGATTTAATATTCAATTCTTTTAGGGATAACCTTGTGTAACTAAAAGCTTTAGTTACACATTAGATTTAGTCTTTATCAAAAAACCAACCTAACACAGTCGAGCTAATTGAAAGTACAAAACTAAAAATTAGCGGAGGAATAAAACCTGTTACGGTGAAACCCTCAATGAAGTAATCAACGATATACACAACAATCACGTTAATCACTAACAAGAACAATCCTAAAGAAAGAATAGTAATCGGAAAACTGATTAATTTCAGAATGGGTTTTAAAAAAGTATTGGCAAAACCCATCGCTAAAACGACTAAAACCGCCGTCTGAAATCCGTCAATTTTAATGCCAGAAATGTAGCGAGAGCCAAACAAAACCACAATAGCTATGATTATGTACTTAATAATGATATTTATCATTTTTTTTTGATTGATTTAGATTTTAACCTGAATGTCTTGAACGAAGTACACCAATAATTTCATCAAAGTCAATACCTCTTTGCTCCAACAACACTAAATAATGAAATAATAAATCAGCGGCTTCGCCTTTGAATAAATCATCGTTTGAATCCATTGCTTCAATCACCAATTCAACTGCCTCCTCTCCTACTTTTTGAGCAATTTTGTTTGTTCCTTTTTTGAAAAGACTGGCTGTATAAGACTTCTCAGAAGGATTATTTTTGCGGTCACGGATTACAGCTTTTAAGTGATTCAACCAACCAGCTTGTCCCGGTTCGTTCTTCTCGTTCCAACAAGTATCTGCCCCAGTATGGCAAGTTGGGCCAGCAGGATTTACTTTAATCAAGAGCGTATCTTCATCGCAATCGTTCAAAATTTCTACTACGTGCAAGAAATTATCCGAAGTTTCGCCTTTTGTCCAAAGTCTTTGTTTTGAACGGCTAAAAAAAGTAACTACTTTTTCTTTTTCGGTTTTCTCCAAAGCTTCTTGATTCATATAACCAAGCATCAATACTTTGTCTGTTTTGGCATCTTGTATGATTGCTGGTACTAAACCTCCTTGTTTTTCAAAATCTATTTTCATCTCTTGTTAAGATTGTTTTTTATTTTCTTGAAATAATAGCGATTCTTATTCCTAAAAGAATCAAGACTATTCCTGTTACTTTTTCTTGTATTTTACTGAATGATGGATATTGTAAAAGCCAATTTCCTAATTTTCCGAACACCAATGCGACTAAAATATTGACAATCGTTCCTGAGAAATCAAACCAAAGACCTAAAAGCAAAATTTGCCATTGCGTATTGGGCAAATTGGGCTGAATAAACTGAGGTAAAAATGCTAAGAAGAAAATGGCTACTTTGGGATTCAAGATGTTCGTCCAGACTCCTTGTGTAAAAATTTTCCAGTGCGACATGGGTTTTAAATCCAGCAAATTATTATTTTGACTTTTGCTCATCAAAGATTTTACACCAAGATAAATCAAATAAGCCGCACCAACATACTTTATTACATTGAATGCCAGAGCCGATTTGGCAATAATGATAGATAAACCTAAAACTGCGGCAAAGATATGCACCAAACAGCCAACCATAATTCCTAAAGCCGAAAATACTCCTGCTTTAATTCCTTGTGTGGTACTTCGGGTGGCAACATAAAGCATATCCGAACCGGGCGTGATGTTCAACATCAACGAAGCAAAAGCAAACATCAAAAAATTAGCAGATGGATTCATAGCCAAATTATAGTCTCATTGAAATTCCTTTATCTCTTAAATACTCTTTTAATTCAATAATATCTATTTCCTTGAAATGGAAAATACTTGCTGCCAAACCTGCATCGGCTTTTCCTACGGTGAATACTTCGTTGAAGTGTTCCATTGTTCCTGCTCCGCCCGAAGCAATGATTGGAATTGATGAATTTCCAGAAATTGCCGCTGTTAATTCATTGGCAAAGCCAGCTTTCGTGCCGTCGGTATCCATTGAGGTTAGCAAAATTTCTCCTGCTCCACGCTCTTCTACTTCTTTTGCCCAAGCCAAAGTACGCAAAGCTGTTGGTTTTCTTCCTCCGTGTGTATGAACGATGTGTTCTGAAATTCCATTTTCAGTAACAATAAAACGAGTATCAATCGCCACGATAATACATTGTGAACCAAACTGCAAGGCTAATTCATTAATCAATGCTGGTCTTCTAACAGCCGATGAATTGATAGATACTTTATCCGCACCCGCATTAAGCAAAGCTGAAACGTCTTCAATAGAAGAAATTCCTCCGCCAACTGTAAATGGAATATTTACATGGCGAGCTACATTTCTTACCAAATCTATCAGTGTTTTGCGATTGTCAACGGTAGCAGTAATATCTAAAAACACCAATTCGTCTGCCCCTTGTTCAGCGTAAATTGCACCTAATTCTACGGGGTCGCCTGCATCACGAAGGTTCACGAAATTTGTGCCTTTCACTGTGCGACCGTCTTTTATATCAAGACAAGGAATTATTCTTTTTGTAAGCATTGTATTTAGCTTTCGGCTATCAGCTATGAGCTTTCAGCCTTTTTTTAGACTTTAAGATTTTTAGACACAAGATTTTAGATACAAGAATCAAGACTTTTTTTATTTTGAGACTTGAAGACTTTAGGACTTAAAGACACAAGATTTTAGATACAAGAATCAAGATTAAAGACTTGTAAATTTTATTTGGATTTTAATTTCCTTAAACTGCCGAAATCTGAAATCCGAAATCCAATATCCCAAATCTCAACATCTATTTATGTAAATCTGCAATCTGTTTCAAAGTAATTCTACCTTCATAAATCGCTTTGCCGACGATTACGCCGAAGATATTCATTTCGTCTAATTTCAAAATATCATCCATTACCGATACTCCTCCGCTGGCAATAATTTGTAGGCTTGGAAATTGGTCTTGGAGATTTTTATATAATTGGAAACTTGGTCCTTCTAATAATCCGTCTTTAGCTACATCTGTTGAAATTGTATATTTCGCTCCTTTTTCGATATAATTTCCTACAAAATCATAGACCGAAGTAGTGGTAGCTTCTTCCCAACCTGAAATGGCTATTTTTTCATCACGAGCGTCTGCACCGAGAATGATTTTTTCTCCGCCATAGTTTTGTAGCCATCCTTCAAATAAATCGGGATTTTTTACGGCTACACTTCCGCCTGTTACTTGTTTTGCTCCTGAATTAAAAGCAATTTCAATCATTTCGTCTGATTGTACTCCTCCTCCAAAATCAATATGAAGATTAGTTTTAGTCGCCAACAATTCTAATACTTTATGATTGACGATGCGTTTTTGTTTTGCACCGTCTAAATCAACCAAATGCAAACGCTGAATACCTGCATCTTCAAAAGACTTGGCTACTTCTAAAGGATTTTCATTATAGATTTTTTTCTGAGCATAATCGCCCTGCGTAAGACGAACACATTTTCCGTCAATTAAGTCTATGGCTGGAATAATTTGAATCATTGTTTTTGGGACTTTAGGACTTTAGGACTTTAGGACTTTAGGACTATGTAAAAATACTTATCCTCAAGTCCTAAAGTCTTCAAACCCAAAAATCTTAAAGTCATTTAATCTTATTTAAATATTTTGATAAACCATGTAATTGATTTTCTATACTTCTTAGATTTTCAATCAGAAATTGAAAATCGTCTTCTGAAATATATCCTAAATTCTTAGCTATTATTAATTGTGTTTCTACTTCATAAGCAGAAGAAAGACTCATATCTACAAAACGGGCAAAATCTTTGTCACTTCTTCCTGAACCTTCAGCAATGTTTGAAGGAATAGAAACCGAAGCCCTTCTAACTTGAGAAGTTAATCCATACTGTTCTTCTTGAGGAAACAATTTGGTGATAACATAAATTTCAGTCACAAAAGCAACAGCTTGTTTCCAAACGTTCAATTCTCTAAAATTATGTCCTCTCATAAAATAAAGAAGTTTTAAAATTATCATCCTTTAGTCCGCAAGTCTTCAAATCCTAAAGTCTTCCAGTCCTAAAGTCCTCCAGTCTTACAATCTCAAAAAATTCTCAATAATCTTCTGTCCTTCTTTTCCACTGATTTCAGTGTGGAATTGGGCGGCGTAGAAGTTTTCTTTGTGAAGCATCGCTGAAAATGGTTGTACATAATCGCATTCGGCAACGGTATATGTACTGATTTCGGCATAATAACTATGCACAAAATACATAAAGGCATTTTCCTTCAAGCCTTCCGTCAACTTACTTTTTAGATTATAAATATTGTTCCAACCTACGTGTGGTACTTTGAAATTACTTGAATCAAAACGTTTTACGTTAATATCAAAAATGCCCATGCAAGTAGTATCGTTTTCTTCCGAATGCTTACACATCAGTTGCATTCCAACACAAGTACCTAACACAGGTTGTTTCAACGAAGGAATTACTTTATCCAAACCTTTTTCACGCAAGTATGCCATAGCAGTACTTGCTTCGCCAACGCCCGGGAAAATCACTTTATCAGCCGAACGGATTTCAGCCTCATCGTCTGTCCAAAGGTAGTTTACGCCAATTCTGTCCAAAGCATACATTACCGACTGCACATTTCCTGCGTTGTATTTGATTATTACTGTTTTCATTTTTTAGAATTAAGAGAAAAACAATTTGAAATTCACCGTCAACACTCCCGATTAAGCATTAAAAAAGCCTGACTCTTTTCAGGAATCAGGCTTCTATTTATATCGAATACTTGTGTCGTTGCTATTGGCACAATACTCATCAGCCTTTCCTGTTTAGGAAACGAAATGATGGTTATGATGTGTGCCTTTGAAAATCATGATGCAAAAATAGTTATTATTTTGAAATTTACTTTCTAAAGATTTGGTATTTAGTGTGAAAACGAGAATTATTTGTTTTAGCTGTAAGCTTTGAGCAATGAGATTTGAGATTTTAGCTGCGAGCCATGGGCTAATAGCTATGAGCTTTTTTCTTATCAAATCAATAAAATCTCATAGCTGATGGCTCAAAGCTCGTAGCTAAAACAAACTCATCTGCTCTACTTTTGGTAAAAATTTGGGGCTTTTCAGTTCTAAGCCACAATGCAAATTAAGCTGTTGAATCCAGTACAAGGCTAATTCTGGGGCTAAAATATTTTCGTTTACATGGACAAAAAGATAGAGTTCCTCTAAACCATGCTGAAACCATTGTTTTAGTTTTTGTACCCATTCATCTATTCTTTGGTAATCTGTGGGATGCTCGTTGCCTACCCAACGAATGGTTGCTACTTTGTTCGACAAACTTTGATGCACTACATCTCTCCTACCCGCCACTTCGGTAATGACCGTTCCGTGTCCAAAATGATGTAATAATTCAAGAGCATTCTGCCAAACTTTAGGATTTTTAAACCAATCTTCATGACGAAACTCTACGGCTATTTTTAAGTTTGTTGGTAGGTTTTGTAAATACTTTTCTAAAATATGAAAATGCCTTGGCGTAAAATATGGAGCTAATTGTAAAAAAGGCATTCCCAATTTTTCGTCCAGATTCATGATTTGTTCACAAAAAGTAGCGGTTAAACCTTCCGTTTTTTGGAGTAATTTATCATGAGAAATGATTTGTGGAAATTTCGGGCAAAAAGTAAAGCCTTCTACCGTTTCATTTTTCCAACGCTGAATAGTTTCTTCATTCGGAATTTGGTAATGAGTAACATTCAGTTCGATGGTGTTGAATTGCTTGGAATAGAGCGACAAGTAATCGTTAGTTTTTGCTGAATGTGGATAAATTTTACCATTCCAATCTTTGTTTGACCAAACAGGACAGCCCACGAGTACTTTAGGCATTTTTACAGGGATATTTCCCAGTACTTTTTCATTGAAGGTATTGTCAGCTTGTAAGGCAAAATTTACTTTATCTAAGGCTTGTATCGAAAGTTTACCGAAATCCATTGTTATGTATTTTATTTTTTAAAGGTAACAAAAAAATCCTGCCTTTGCAGACAGGATTTCAATAGACTTTTTATCATTAATGGGGTTTATCCTAATATTTACTTAGTTACTGTATCGGTTTTTACTTTCCTCATCCACTCTCGCTTTTCTTCTATGGCTTTCTTGATTCGTTCAGGAACCGCCCCTTTAACTTTGACGTGCTTTTCCATTTTATTTTGTTTATTATGCTGTATATGAGACAAATACAACACAAATATACTTTTTTTTCTAATACATCAATAATTTAAATTATACTATTGATGGCTCGACCTAACAAAAAAATCCTGCCTTTGCAGACAGGATTTTCTTATTTCACAGAAACATTAATATAAGCTTTTTTTAGAGTACAGAGAATATATGAAGGTTTAATCCTCACTCAAAATTCAAAACTCTAAACTCAAATTACTTTGGGTCAAGACCTTTTTCGATTCTGAATAAAACATCTTCAAAATGATACTTTGTCATTTTATCGGTTGTCAAAGGTAAAGCAGCTTTAAGCTCGCTTTTCAATGCCAACAAATGTCCACGAGTTACCGAAGTAACGTCTGTTTTATGTGGATCAACTGATGCTGGAATGACTGTTCCTCTGAACGCAAAACCAACTTGAGTTGGTGCAGCAGGAGCATTTAAAATAGCAATTAGTTTCTCAGTATAGGCTTTTTGTAAATTTCTACGAGTAGCATCTACACTTTTATGCGTTTTTAGTTCAGACCAAATAGCATTACGGATGTCTGTATATAATTCATCCAAACTATATGAAGTACTATTTTTAGCATTTATTTCAATAATTCTTTGTAAACGGTCGCTGGCAAATAAGTTATTCAAGGTTGTTTCTTGAATACGGCTTATAGCGTCAACGCCATTATCAGGGCGAATTTTTGAAATAATTTTATCATCCAACAACCAAGTTGGTGTTTCAAAAACCTGACGACTCAACCAATTAACGGCTTCTTTCTGTGTTGCTTTTGGCGTAGCTTCGTAAACAGCTCCTTGTTGGTCGGTAGTTTTAGGTGTTTCAAAAATTCCTCCCACATTTTTAGTAACATGACCGATATAACGACGATACTGCAATACGATTTCGTTGTAAGCTTCATTCAACATTTCATAATCCTGAGCTTCCTCTTTCGTCCATTCAGTTAGATTTGGCAATATTTTCTTTAAGTTCTTGATACCATAATCACTTGCCAACATATTATTATCGCCCAAACATTCGCTCTGTGTGCGTGGGTCATAAGGATTGGTTTCTGTACCAAACCAAATTCTTGGATTTTTAGCAAATTCTTGAATATACTGTTTGCTTAATGTTTTTTGGTCATCTTCTGGCGTAGCACCATCTAATGTCTGATACGCCCATTTTATCGCCCAAATATCATACTCTCCGATACGTGGGAATAAGTCTTTTACACCATCTTCTGGCTGAGCAACATAATTGAAACGAGCATAATCCATAATAGAAGGCGTATGACCATGTTCAGCAATCCATTTCGGGTCACGAAGTTTTTCTACTGGAACAGTACTGCTTGAACCATAATTATGGCGTAAACCAATGGTATGACCAACTTCATGCGACGATACAAAACGAATTAATTCACCCATCAATTCATCATCCAATTTGTTTTTTCTTGAACGTGGGTCAACTGCACCAGCTTGCGTCATGTACCATTTTTTCAACAACTTCATGATGTTGTGATACCAACCAATATGACTTTCTAAAATCTCGCCCGTGCGTGGGTCACTTACATTTGGTCCATAAGCATTTTCAATATCCGAAGCAAAATAGCGAATAGCCGAGTAACGTGCATCTTCTAAACTAATGGTAGTATCTTTATCACTCAGGATTTCTCCACGAATAGCATTTTTCCAACCAGCGGCTTCAAAAGCTTTTTGCCAATCGTCAACGCCCAATTTCAAATACTTACGCCATTTTTCAGGAGTAGCAGGGTCGATATAATATACAATTGGCTTTTTCGGTTCAATCAATTCTCCTCTTTTTTGCTTGGCTGCATCTTCTGCATTTTTAGGTTCTAAACGCCAACGAACCGCAAAAGTTTGGTCTTCTGTTCTTTGGGCATTTTCGTCAAAAACTGTGTAGCCGTTTGCGAAGTATCCGACTCTATTATCAAAATAGCGTTTTTTCATCGGAACGGTCGGCAATAAAATCATTGAAGTATTGATTTCTAAAGTAACCGCACCTGCTGCTGCCGCCGCCGGAATATTCACCGAAGGAATGGGACTCGCTGGACCAAAACTTGGCATCGGCGGTGTAGCCATGAAAGTTTTTACGGTTCTGATTTCAATATTGATAGGAAATGATTTTATCGACTGAATATAAGAACGGTCTGGAGCTAATCCGTTGAACTTATAAATTGATTTTGTATAAGGCGACAATGAAAAAATTTGATTATCTCCCTTGAAAAAATCCGTTACTTCTATCACCGAAGCATTTGATTTACTAACAGTATCTTTCTTGATTGCCTTTAAGTCAAAAGCCTGAGCAATTGGCTCTACATTTGAGTTTTTTACGGCTTTATAAATCGGTGCAGTTGAATCTGGCGAAACGTTAATGTACTGAACGGCACGCAAAAATATTTTATTCTCTGGTGCTTTTTCAAAACGAATCACTTGTCGGTTCAACATTTCACCGCCATAAGTACCAGGAATAGTAGCAACTTTCGCCAAACGAGTAATCGTCATGATTTCTTTTCCTAATAAAGAATCAGGGATTTCAAAAAAGTATTTTTCATCAATTTTGTGAATCGTGAAAAGCCCTTTGGTACTTTTTGCTTTATCAGTAATTACTTCACTGTATGCTTTTGGACCGGGTTTCGGGGCTTCTGGTGCTTTTGCAGGAGCAGTTGATGCAGTAGGAGCTTTTGGTTCTGCTTTCTTTTCTTGAGCTTTCAACAAAATCGGAGAGCAAGCCAGCAGTAGGGTTAAGAGTTTAATTGGATTTTTTAGCATGATGAATTATTTAATTTGTATTTTTTGAAGACCAAACTTACATAATTAAGGATTAAATTAAAAGGAATGTTTGATGAAACCACTCATTTTGTGAGCAATGGAAAACAAGCCTAAATCGCTTTTACTTCTAAAGCACCCGATTTTCTTAAATTCGTAACCATAATACCCAAATTACGAGCTTGCTCACTGAGTTTATCTGCGTACCAATCAGAATACGAAGCATCAATGACCAAATGTTTGAATTGAACTTTGCCGATAATTTGCTTTAAATCTTTCACAGATTTATTGGCAAGAACCAAGTAATCAAAAGTTTGAGTTGGTACTTCTAAATTTTTATTTTTAAGATTTTTTCCCAACCACAAAAAGCTTAGGTTTTTCCACATAAGTACCGATATGGAGTCTTTACTTTGCTGACAAAATGCTAATTCTTTTACTGAAATAGCTGAATGCAAATCATATTTCAGCGTATCAGTAATCCCACATTTCGACCAATAATTATTCATTCTAAAACCAATATCTTTTCTACTTTTCAGAAATGAATCGTCGGCTATCAAATAGGCTTTTTTACCTTTTGTAATATTAAAGACTGAATGTTTGGGAACAGAAAAGAGTGTTAAAGTATCCTGATTTCTTTGAACAAAATATTGGGTAACATTTCCCACAATCAAAGTAAAAGTTAATCCACAACTTATCCACACCCAACGAAATGCCTTTGTTCGCCAAAGAGCAATGATTGTAAACATCAATAAATACAAAACATACATTTGAAAAGTAGAAAGCCATAAAAACTTGGCAATGGCAAAAGGAAGGTTTTCAAACCAAAGTACTGTTTTGTTGAGAGCCAAGATGGAATATTTCAAACATTGACCAAAAAAGTAAATAATTGACTCGGCTTGAAAGAAAAGTAAAATTTTAGCCAAAATGATAAATCCCAAACCTGCCATCAAAACAACTGATGAAAGTAAAATCACGATTGGATTGGCAAAAATGAAGTAATTCGGAAATTGATGAAAATAATAAATCGTAATTGGGAAAGTAGCGATTTGTGCCGCAATGGCAACAGTCGTTACTTTCCAAGTATGGTCGGCAAGCCAATGAAACCAGCTTTTACTTTTGTCAATTATCAACAAAGGATTCAATTTGGGCTGAAAGTAAATCATACCAAAAACTGCCAAATATGATAATTGAAAACCAACATTATAAATAAAATTAGGATTTATCAACAACAAGCAGAAAGCAGAAAAAGCCACCGTATTATAAGAATTATCTTTTCGCTGAAAAGTTTTGGCTATCAAAATCACCGAAAACATCAGCGTAGAACGCAACACTGGCGAAGACAAGCCTGTTAGAAAAGCATAAAACCAAAGCGTAATCAAAACCGTAACTAACCACAGAATTTTTCCATTTTTTCCCCACTTTCTCAGAAAACCCAGCAAAAACATCAAAACACCACAAATTACGCCCACGTGTAAACCTGAAACAGACAAAACGTGAATTGCTCCAGCCGCAGAATATGCCTGCATCAAATTGCTATCAATATCATCTCTTTGTCCCAAAATCATGGCGTTTGCTACGCCATATTCTTGCTTTCCTTCAACATAAGTGGTAAAAATTGAATCTGCTACAATATTACTTTTGATAGCAAAAGACTTTAAAAAATCAGGATTTTCATTTCCCATTTTTTCAATCATCGACGCACGACAATACTGTTGAAAATCAATATTTTGCCAACGCATATATTGTTGATAATTAAACTCTTCTGGGTTTTTCGGCGAAGCTATTTCCTGTGGTTTTCCTTTTATCAACAGTACATCACCAAAATTGGGTTTATCCACAGTATGATTATCTAAATACAGTAAAATTTTTCCTTTGGCTGGTAAAATCTCATTACTCTTTACCAAAGCCCGAACCTCAGTGACCACTTTCCATGAATTTTCTTTTTCTTCTACCAAATTATCCACAATTACTTCATAATGGCTCACCCCTTGTAGCTGATGTGAATAATGTTGTGGATAACTTTTTTCGTCGTGGAGAAATGCCAACAGATAGCCAGAACTACAAAGCCACAAAAGCCCAGTACAACCAACAAGAAGTTGATTTTTAAACCTTTGTCGGAAAATAAACAAAGTAACATAAGCCAAGCCCAAACATAAGCAAGTGGCTATTGCACCAATAATATTGGTAGGAGTAAAATAATTGTAAAGTACAATGCCTACAATAAGGGCTATACAAAAACGGACGAACGGAAATTGAGTGAAGTTGTTCATTGTTAGCGATTTAAGGTATAGAATTCTAAATTAATAAATTTTTCGGAATAGTTTATTATTCAGCTTTTCTCATTTAAGTATCATTTCCATTTCAAATCTCTGTATCTTTGCGGATTAGCCGATTCCAAACAAAGATTCCAGAATTTATGTCGATATTAATTGCCGAGAAATTAAAAAAATACCTCAAATCAAATGCTTTACCACAAAGTGTTGCTCGTGGTAAAGTCATTTATCAAAAAGGAGGAGCTTCATTTGAAAAAATTTCTTATACCGATAAAGGCGAAGCAAGCATCAGAGTAAAAAGTGATTCAAGTTCAAAATACTACACTGTTCAAATCCGCAATTGGAATACTGCCATCGTAGGTTCAAGTTGCTCATGCAGTTACGATTGGGGCGGAATTTGCAAGCATCGTGTGGCTGCCTTATTACTTTTGGAGCAAGAAATTTTAACTCGTAAACTAACACCCATACAATCTTTACCCCTCAAGAAAACCTATCCAACGTCACAGCATATCATCAGAATCAGTACTTTCGATGATTGGTCTTTGAAAAATCATGCAAGTTTAGACGATTGGAAAAATAGAACTGCTGTTCAAAATATTCAGATAAAATCTGCCATTGATGGCATTGCCATTGTTGAACTTGAGTATAAAAAGGAAATTTTTCATCTAAAATTTGAAAAACTTCGCTTCAATAGTGAAGTACAAACTTCTTGCTCATGTAGCCAAGACATCGAAAATCATCTCTGTATTCATAAATTGGCAGCTTTAATTGCCATTAGAGATGCCTACGGACCAAATAGTCCTTTTGATAGAATGCGAGATTATACTGCCGAAAAAAATAAACTTTTGGCAGAATACGGTTTTTCTTTAGAAGACGATTTACAAGAAAAATTTGATTTCAAAATCAAGCCTGACGGTTCTGTTCAATTGGTTCGCTTAGACCAAAGTATTCAGAAATTGAGTCAATTTCAAAATTGGCGAAATATCAACAACCGTATTTTTCGTACTCCTGAAAATTCTTTCTTGATAAATAACGACGACGTTGACCGTGAACAACGCCAAATTTTATATGTACTCAGGTTTAAAGGAACAGAATTTGTCAACGACGTAGCCATTGATACTTATTCTTACAAAGCCGGAGCAAATGGAAAAATGGCTTATATCCGTTCACTCAAAGAAAGTGATTTTGAAAGTTTCCCGATTTTAACCGATGCCGATAGCCAGTTGATTAGCCTAATCAACAGTATCAAAGACGAAGGATTGAAAGCTTTTGGAAAGAAAAAAGATTTACGTTTGCCTTACTTTTACGATTACTTAAATCGTGATGAAGTTTCTGCCAATGATTTACCAATCGTTGAAGAGTATATCAATAAAAAACTTGATAGAATTTTTAATCTTCTTTCCGAGCGACCAGTTCATACCAGTAAAACTTCTTATGTAAGTAGTCAAATTGATATTGAAGAAACATCCATCGGCAAAGAGCGAATACTTCCTTCATTTGTACTTTCTGAAGAAGATGATTTCATCGTTTTAGAAGGCTTCACAACCTTGAATGGTAAAACCATCAAATTGGCAGCTCTGATGAATCCCAATAGTTATTGGATTCGTAGCTTTGGCAATGTGCTTTATAAATTAGCCAATCCAGAAGTAGCCAATTTGTTGAGTTATCTTCCTAAAAATGGTATCATCAAAGTTCGTAAAAGTAATTTTGCTGGCTTTTTTCAAGATTTTGTCTTGCCTTTGGCAGAAAAATTCACCGTTGATTTACAAGTAGCACAAGTAATTGAACACGACAATATCGCTTTCAAGGAAATCAAAATCTACTTAAAAGAAGATGAAGGCAATTTACTTTTTGTTCCTGTTTATGAATATGAAAACGGTTTAGAATTTCCGCACGACCAAAAGTTGAATAAAATCACTTATGAAAACGACAAAATCACGATTCAGTACAGAAATACAGAAGTAGAAAAGGCGAATTATCAAATCATCAAAGAGCAGCATCCAACATTTGCGGCACAAAGTCAGTATCCGTTTTTCTATTTATCATTTAATAATGTACTGAAAGACGGCTGGTTGTTTAAGTTTTTTGATGAAATAAAAAATCACAACATTACTATTTTAGGTTTCAAAGACTTAAAGAAATTCAGATATAGTCCACACAAAGCACAATTCAATATCAAAGCAGGTTCGGGAATCGACTGGTTTGATATGAAAATTGAAGTACAATTTGGCGACCAATTTATCGGTATCAAAGAAATTCAAAAAGCAGTTTTGAAGAAACAAAACTATGTTGAATTAAAAGATGGTTCGCTCGGAATGTTGCCCGAAGAATGGTTGAAGAAGTATGAAAATGTATTGAAATTGGGCAAAGTAAAAGGTGATAATTTACAGCTTTCAAAAATGCACTTTTCATTAATTGATGAATTGAGTAAAGATATCGACAGCTTTGAACTTGAAAAAGAACTATTTGAAAAGAAGCAAAAGCTACTCAATTTCAAAGAAATGGCTGATATCGCTTTGCCACAAAACATTCATGCACAACTCCGTGACTACCAAGTAGAAGGTTATAAATGGTTGAATTTCTTAGATGAATTTTCATGGGGAGGAATTCTTGCCGATGATATGGGTTTGGGAAAAACACTTCAAATGCTTACTTTCCTTCAAGAACAACAAAATCGTAAGCCCGACGGAGTAAATTTGGTGGTATTACCAACAACTTTGATTTTCAACTGGCAAGCAGAAGCAGAGAAGTTTTGTCCGAAGTTAAAACTATTCATTCACCGAGGCGGAACACGCCAAAAAGTAAATGAACATTGGCATGAATACGACATCATTCTAACAACCTACGGAATGGTGCGTTCGGACATTGAATTATTCAGAGAATTCAAATTCAATTATATCATTCTTGATGAATCGCAAGCCATCAAAAACCCTGATTCATTGATCTCAAAAGCAGTAAAATTACTTCAATCTCGCAATCGTTTGGTAATGACAGGTACGCCTGTTGAAAACAATACTTTTGATTTGTATTCGCAAATGGAATTTATCAATCCAGGTTTATTGGGAAGCGGAGAGTTTTTCAAAGCTGAGTTTTCAAACCCAATTGATAAAAATCAAGACAAAGAAAAGGCCGCACAACTCAGAAAGATTGTGTATCCTTTTATGCTAAAACGTACAAAAGAAGAAGTAGCGAAAGATTTACCAGAAAAAACAGAAAGTATTATTTACTGCGAAATGGACAAGAAACAGCGAAAAGTATATGATACTTTCCGTGAAATATATCGCCAAAAACTGGTTGATAAAATGTCCACAGATGGTAGAGAGAAAGCGGCTTTTCTGATTTTGGAAGGATTATTGAAACTTCGCCAAATTTGCGATAGCCCTGCACTTTTGAATGATGATACAGAATACGATACAAATTCAGCAAAACTGGAGGAAATCATTCGTGAAATTGAAGAGAATGCTGGGAATCATAAAATTTTGATTTTTAGTCAATTCTTAAAAATGTTGGATTTAATCAAACAACATCTTGAAAAACATCATATTAAATACGAATATTTAGACGGTAAAACAACCGACAGAGCCGACAGAGTAAATCATTTTCAAGATGATGAAAATTGTCGAGTATTTTTGATGAGTTTAAAAGCAGGTGGCGTTGGTATCAACCTCACAGAGGCCGATTACGTTTACTTGGTTGACCCTTGGTGGAATCCGGCAGTAGAACAACAAGCCATCGACAGAACGCACAGAATTGGGCAGAAAAAGAGTGTTTTTGCTTACAGAATGATTTGTAAGGACACTATTGAAGAGAAAATTTTATTGCTTCAAGATAAAAAGCGAGACATTGCCAAAGATATTATCAGTACAGAAGACGGTTTCTTGAAAAAACTTTCACAAGACGACATTATCGACTTATTCTCTTAAAATAAAAACAGTCATATTATGAATTTAAATTTAGAATATGACTGTTAAAACTTTTATAAGGTAAATGAAAGATTTCGAGGAAAGGTAAAACGCAAAATTCAGCATTCTCAACTCAGAACTCTAATTAAACTCCCCTTTGCTTCATTATTTTCATGGACATAAACTTATACTTTATTCCAATTGAAAGACACAGCCAACCATCATTTGCAGTATCACTATATGAATTTATCCCACCGATTTTATGAGGTACTCTCAAATTATACTCAGTTGTTGCGTCTAATTTATCGTTATAAATCCAAGAATACCTCAAATCAACTAAAGTAGAAAATCTTTTACTCAGTCTGAATTCAGAAATAAACCCAAACGGAACTGCCAATTCACGAGTATAATAAATTCCTTTAGCACCAACACCCGCCCCACTTTGTTGAAATAAAGCAGTATGCCTACTTGTTCCATCGGCAGTCGTTCGCAAAAACGAACCTGTTTTCAAATCATATACATCCGTATGATAAAAAATTAAACCAAAACCTAAGTAAGGTTTAATGCTAAAATTATAATTCAGATTACTGTCATCCAGAAGCCTAATGAGATGTAGATTGGACAAAAAATTAATTTGAAAAAATTCACAATTAAATCGAGCGTGATAAGGAGCATACTCCCTTCCTTCAAGATTTCCTGTATTAAAATCAAGTAATATATTCACTTTTTCAGAAATTCCTTTTTCAACAGAGAAGTTAAAATTAGGTCTTAGCATGAGTACATCACCCAATTCTCCTGTAACGGAAGCTAATCCCACACGAGAATTAATTGAAAAACCATCAATGTATGAGATTTGCCTTTGGCAAAAGATAGGATTTTGTAAAGAAATATACAAAATCAAGTAAGTCAAGTAGTTACGTAGATTTGTTTTCATAGCAAATGGTGTTTTTTGCTAATGAAAATACTAAATATCAATTCAAAAATCAACTTTTATTTTTTTGCTTTAAAAACAAACAGCCGTTGATAGTTTATCTAACAACGGCTGTTTAAATATTTTTGGGGTTTATCTACTTTCCCGCATGTGATTGCAGTATCATCAACGGCACTGGGCTTAACTTCTCT